>VXWP01000053.1:46348-51233 GCA_009835325.1 Gemmatimonadota bacterium
TGCTGATCCGGAGGAACTGGCCAGAGCCGCGGAACAGGGCGATGCCGGGGCGCAAACTTCACTCGGTGACATGTATTTCCTAGGGCGTGGCGTGGAAGAAAACTATGCCGCGGCGATGGATTGGTACCGAAAAGCCGCGGACCAGGGCCACCCGAAAGCCCAGCACAAGATCGGCGTCATGTACGATGATGGCGAAGGTGTAACCAAAGATGACGCGAAGGCGGTGGAATGGTATACAAAGGCTGCAAGTCAGGACTATCCGGACGCCCAGTACGACCTAGGCCTCATGTACCTGTATGGTGAAGGCATTCAGGAGGATGCGTCCGAGAGTATCCGGTGGATTCACAAGGCTGCCGAGCAGGACTATGCTGACGCACAGTACGCCCTAGGAGTCCTCTATTCGAATGGACAGCATGTTGAGCAGGATGAATCACTTGCCGTCGAATGGTATCTCAAAGCCGCTGAACAGGGCCATAAGCTCGCACAGAATAACCTGGGGCTCATGTACGATAATGGGTCAGGTGTAGCGGAAGATGATGCCGAGGCCGTCAAGTGGTACCGAAGTTCGGCCGAGCAAGGAAACCTGAACGCACAGTACAATCTGGGACTGATGTACGAGCGTGGTGGTACAGGGATTCCCAGGGATGAATCCGAAGCGTTTAAGTGGTATCGGCTCGCTGCCGAACAGGAAGATGCAGACGCTCAGTACACTATCGGCGCTATGTATGACAATGGGCGCGGTGTTTCAGAAGACGACGAAGAAGCGGTGAAATGGTATCGGAAATCCGCAGAGCAAGGAAACGCCGATGCTCAGTACAGTCTAGGCGTCATGTACGATTACGGGGAGGGGGTTCCAGAACAAAACGACGAGGCTGTCTTCTGGTATCGCAAGGCCGCCGAGCAGGGAGACGTGGATGCCCAGAATGATTTGGGCGTGATGTACAAAAACGGTGAGGGGGTTCCAAAGGACTTAGCCGAAGCGGCAAGATGGTATAGGAAGGCCGCGGAACAGGAGAACGCGCTTTCACAGTACAATCTGGGACTCCTGTACAAGACCGGGCAGGGCGTTGACATGGACAAGTCGATTGCCGCACAGTGGATTCAACGCGCTGCAGAACAGGGCTACGTGTCCGCGCAGTACGATCTTGGCGTGATGTACAGGTCTGGTGAAGGTGTTGCACAGAACGACTCTGCGGCAGTGGTTTGGTTCGGCAAGGCTGCCGACCAGGGTGATGCAGATGCGCAGTTCGGCCTGGGGATCATTTATCATTATGGATATGGAGTTAACATAGATTTGAATGAAGCCGTTAGGTGGTATCGGCAGGCTGCCGACCAGGACGAACCGTACGCCCAGAACAATCTCGGATACATGTATGAGAACGGGATGGGCGTTCCTCAGGATTACACTGAAGCCGCACGTTGGTACGCAAGAGCTGCAGGGCAGGGACATTCGAGCTCTCAGTACAATCTAGGTACTCTATACGAAACAGGTACAGGCGTACCGGAAAACGACGAAAAGGCCGTTTCATGGTACCGCAAGGCTGCTGAACAAGGAAATGGAGACGCTCAGTACAGTCTCGGGGTTATGTATGACAACGGTGAGGGCGTTCAAAAAGATGAAGAGGAAGCGCTTCTGTGGTATAGAATGGCTGCCGAACAGGGAATAGTGAATGCCCAGATAAACATGGGATACATGTATTTCTACGGAGAAGGGGTACCTGAGAACGAAATCCTGGGCTATGCCTGGACGCGCGTCGCCGCGGCACAGGGAGACAGTCTGGCCAACAGCAACATCGAGGCTTACAGGGTTTTCATGTCAACGGACCAGATCGAACAGGCAGAGAAGCTGGCCGAGACATATCGTGAGCGAATCAACGAACAGCCTTGATTCGTGGTACATATGGTGATCGTCCCAGATCACACAGGCGGCGCGTCGAACAGGCTGGGAATTTGTTAAGACCTATTCGGGAACGGATCGATCCTGCAATGTAAATGACATGGATCGTGCAGACTGGACGGAATCGCTGCGGACGCCTTGAACCAAGGACACGCTCGCCGGTTTCACTCGACCCCGATCCATGCGGAACCGTAGTCGTTGTCCATCTCACGATACATGCTGTGAACGTGATCTACAGTGTCCTCGCCGTTCTGAACCGCATATTCGAGTACGATGGACGGGCCGGTTACGCGGAAATACGCGGCGCCCGGGACATCCTGCCGTCCCCACCATCCAAAATACGTGTCCTCGATACCGGCCACGACCGCTTTCATTTTCTGTGCATAATCGTCACTGTTCATGAAACCCAGTCGGGCCTCAATGACATCCAGGAGCAACGTTTTCTGCAGGGCGGCCAGTTCGCTTCCCTTGATGCCTTCCGGCGCAACGGTAACCCCATACTTTCCCGGCCCCAGCAGGAGGTCGATGGGCCGATCTGAACGCACGGCTTGTCCCTTCTGCTCGTACGTAAGACTCTCCATGAACGCCTGTGCCGCCACGGTTTCCCTTCGCGTAACGAAGATGTCGTCACCATCAAGGTGCAAGTGCAGCGGTTGGCCACCCGTCAGCATAGGTGAAAAGGAAACGTTCGGTCCGAATACGGTGGCGTTTATGGCGAGATGGTGCCCACCGAACTGGAACATCCAGGGCTCAGTAGTGGACGGTTCACCGAGAAAGGCAGCGGTGAAGTACCTGCTGCCGTATTTCATGACGCCGAGCACGTCTCCATAGACCAGCAGGTCTTCCGCGGCCAGCTGATGCGTGATGTTCTCCATGCCGGCTTCACTCAGCAGTTCCCCAAGAAGCTCATCCAGATTCGCCCGCTGTGCTTCAGAGAGCACACCGAGCATAACACCTCCTCGCGGGACCATGCCCTCGGGGAAGTTGGACCAGTTTGAGCGCTGTGCGTTATCGGTAAACCGGTATGTCGCCGCCTGTCTTTGACTGTCGTCCAGTGAATCCAGAAATAACCTTGCGGCCGCCACGATGGCCTCGGTTTTCTCGTCTGCGGCGGGGACCTTGTAATCGTTCTTAAACTTGATCTCAACCGATGAGGGGCCCGTTCCAAAGAAAATTCGCGTCCCAACATCGGGGCGAAACAACAGGAAGGCGAAAAACGCGGCAACGGCTATCATAGCACCGAGAAGGCAAATCATCACACGATTCATGAATCTCGCCTTACTCATATATTCCTCAGATAGATGTGCGGCATTCGGCATACCTCGTTCAGTCCGAAGCAACTCACCATGTCGACCTGATGCTGGCCGGACATCAGGTCGACGATATGGGGTCGCTCAGGCAATGAAATTAAACTTGTTGCCCTGGTCAAGTTTGCAGACTCATATTGGCACCCATCATGAACAATACTTCCGATTCTTCCGCATCTGATAGATCTTCGGAGCAGTCCTGTTCCGCCGTCGCCGCATACCTGGTGGAGCACTATGGCCTGGCTCCACCCGTCGATGTACGCGAACTGGAGCCCGGGGCCAACAGGAACTTTGTCATTACCTCGCAGGATCAGCGGTATGTCTACCGGATCTATACCGATCACGACTTCTATGTCCGCAATCCCGAGGCCTACCGTTACGAGCTCGACCTGCTTGCATACCTGGGGGAATTCAACCTGGCGGTACCCGAACCGGTCAAGCGACTGGATGGGCAACTATTGAGCGTAATGGGCGCTGCGACCGATATCCCATCCTGCCCACATTCCGACTCTCCTTCCGGGCCCCAAACCGGCAGCCCCGCCCCCTGGCGCGACGGGGCCTGCAGCGCCCTGTTCCGGTTCTTCGAGGGCGAGGAGCACGTGACCTGGTATCCCGAAGTGAAGGAACCGGTCGTGACCTCCTTCGGTGCTGCGGTGGCTGAAATACACCAGCGGGCGGACCAGTTTCCAAAACCTTACTGTCGTCATCATTTCGATCTGCAATATCTGCTGGACGGCCCGCTGCAGACACTGGGATCCATCCTGAAGGAGCGGCGTGGCGAGGACCTGTCATTCTTTAGGGATTACGCCGATCACATGCGCCGGCAGATCAACGAGCTGGGCAAGGGTAAAGACATTTACGGTCTCATCCACGCCGATCTGCATGTCGGAAACATTCTGCACCATCCCGACAACGGATACTGCATCCTGGATTTCGACCAGTGTGCGTTCGGCTGGCGGGCATACGACGTGGCGACCTTCAAGTATAACATCATCGAGACGGTGCCAGATCATCTTACGTACGAGATATGGCGCTGTTTCCTGGAAGGATACAACCGGGTGCGTCCTTTGACCCAGCAGGAACTGGACTGCCTGCCGGTTTTCGCGAACGCCTGGACGCTATGGGATATCGGCGAGACGCTGGTGTTGGCAACGCAATGGGGCGGCCACCGTCCGGACCTGGTCGAAGGGGATCTGACCCAGGACGAATATCTGGACGAGGCGGTGGAGACGTTGCGGGGGATGGTGTGAGAAGGATACCGAAAACCGTATTCATTTTACTGCTTTCTGTGGGTTATCCGTCGTTTACTGAGGCACAGAGTGTGGGAGACAGGCTTCGCGTCACTACGCCAGATGCTCGTTATGATGGTTACTTATCGGCCCATGACTCAACCAGTTTCGGCTTGATTCAGCGAGATGGCTATTATCTGCGGATTCGCCATGCCGAAATCGAATTGCTTGAGCGTCATGTGGGGTCAAGGTCTTACAGGGCAGCAGGTTTCTTTGTTGGCGGGGGCATCGGGGTCGCGGCGGGCATTGTATTGAGTCAAATCGCAGATGATTCCTGTGAACAGGGAACGGCATCTGCCGATACCTGTGACGGAAGTCCCTGGATCGATGGAAGGTTGGCTGCTTCGATTGGGGGTTCCAGCCTTGCGATAACCGGATATTTGGTCGGTGCG
>VXWP01000054.1 GCA_009835325.1 Gemmatimonadota bacterium
GTAGAATGGAATGGTTTAAAGAATGGGCGAAACCTGCCGTGGTTATTGTAGCGATTGGACTCATTGCGAACTGCCAAAACCATCGTTTTGATGCCATCGATAGTCGGTTGAAAACAATAGACGACAGAACGTTTGAAATGAACACACGCCTTTCTCGTATCGAAGGGAATTTAGGTATTACTGTTAACGTTCCAAACAACGAAACCCTAACAACCGGTATAGTAAAATAGTCGTATTCCACATTAGTAATTTACTTAACAAAACGCTCCGGTGCGATTACAGCCGGAACGTTTATTACACTAAACCCCCGGTCCATCTAACCGGGGGTTTTTGAATCCGGTAGATTGACACCGAGAATCCTAAAGGAGAATCACCCCATGTCCAGTGACGCCCGGACCGTTCGCGTATTCGTCGGCACCTACACCCAGACCACCAGCAAGGGCATCTATGTCTACGACGTAGATACCGCCACCGGCGTCATGGAATACGTCAGCCACGTGGGCGGCATCACGAATCCGTCCTTTCTGGTCCTGACGCCGGACGCCCGCTTCCTCTACGCCGTGGGCGAGACGGGCGATCCCCACGGCGGCGTCTTCGCCTATGCCGTGGACGGGTCCGGCACGCTCACGCCACTGAACAACCAGTCGTCCGGGGGCGCCGGACCGTGCTCCATCGACGTGCACCGAAGCGGCAAGGCCGTGCTCGCGGCCAACTACGGCGGCGGGTCCGTGTCCTCCTTTCCCGTGAATGACGACGGCTCCCTGGGCGAGGCCGCGTCGGTGATCCAGCACATCGGCTCGAGCGTCGACCAGAGCCGCCAGCAGGAACCTCACGCCCACATGATCCGCCACGACCTGGACTACAACTTCGTCTTCTCTCCGGATCTCGGGACCGACAAGGTGATGATCTACGCCCTCGATCCAGACACGGCCGTGCTGACACCCCATGGGGAGGCGTCGGTGCCGCCCGGCTCGGGGCCGCGGCACATCGAGTTCCATCCCAACCGGAAGTTTGCCTACGTCATCAACGAGATGGGCAACACGATCACGGCCTTCGCCTACGACGGGTCGGCCGGCACGCTCACCGCGATCGAAACAGTGACGACGCTGCCCGACGGCTACGACGAGGTGAGCCACACGGCGGACATCCACATCACCGACGACGGCCGGTACCTGTACGGCTCCAACCGGGGCCACGACAGCCTGGCCATGTACGCCGTCGACGGGGATTCGGGCCGCCTGACGCTGCTCGGGATCGTGCCCACGGGCGGCGAGAATCCGAGGAACTTCGGGATCGATCCGACCGGCAGCTTCGTCCTCTGCGGCAACCAGAGCTCGGATACGGTCACCTACCACCGCCTCGACCCGGACACGGGCCTGCTCCATCTCTCGGGCGTCGTGGCCGAAATCCCCATGGCGGTGTGCCTGAAGATGGTCGTGTTGGACTGACATCTCTCCATGTGCGCGAAACGTCGAAACGCCGAGTCCGGGGCGCCGGATTCCGCCGGTCATGATCCCGCTCGGCCGGACACTGCACGTCAAGACCAGGCCTGGCGTGACTTCGTCGACCGTTCGCGGCGTGAGTCATTGCCCTTCGAGGAACACCTGGCGGCCTACCGGCGCATCTTCGAAAGCCGCCGCCCGGAGGACGGACCGCCCGCGGTATGGACGCCTGACGAAGAGACCGTGCGCCGGTCGAATCTGCAGGCGAGCATGGTGGCCGTGGGTATCGACCGCTACGCCGATTTCCATGCCTGGTCCGTCCGTGATCCCACCGCCTTCTGGACCCACACCCTCGAGCGGCTCGGCATCGTATTCACGAGACCACCAGACGCCATCCTCGATCTGGATGGCGGTGTCCGCGATCCACGATGGCTTCCGGGCGCGGAACTCAACATCGTCGACAGCTGCTTCACGACCGATCCCGGCCGTCCCGCGGTCGTCACGCCCGGACTGCAGGACTCGCAAGGCACTGACGTCCCGGACGCCCCCGCTGACCAGTCGCTCCGCACGACGACCTACGGCGAACTCGAACGCCTCGTCAACCGCGCCGCCAACGGCCTGCGCGACCGGGGCCTGGCGCCCGGACAGGCCATCGCGCTCTACATGCCCCTGAACCTGGAATGCGTGGTCGCCTATCTGGCCATCATCCGCGCGGGTTCCCGGGTCGTCTCCATCGCCGACAGCTTCCCGCCGACGGAGATTCGGCGCCGCATGGCCATCGCCGGCGCGAGCTGCGCGGTCACCATGGACCGTTACGTTCACGCGGGCAAAGTACTTCCACACTACGCCACGGTCGTCGAGGCGGGCGCGTCCACGGTCATTGTCGTGCCATCGGGCGGAGACGGCCGGTCAGGCGATGACACCAGGTCGAACGGCGACGCCCTCCAACTCCGCCCCGGCGACATCGCCTGGACCGAACTCCTGGCCGCCGCCGACACCTTCGAATCCGTGACCGGTGATCCCTATCGCACGTCCAACGTCCTGTTCTCTTCGGGGACCACCGGCGAACCGAAGGCCATACCATGGAACCACCTGACGCCCATCAAGAGCGCCATGGACGGGTTCTACCACCAGGACATTCACGGCGACGACGTGACTACCTGGCCGACCAATATCGGCTGGATGATGGGGCCGTGGCTCATCTACGCCACGCTTGTAAACGGCGCATGTATGGCCCTGTATTCGGGTGCGGCCAATACGCCCGAATACCTGCGTTTCGTACGGCGTGCCGGGGTAACCATGCAGGGCGTCATCCCGTCGCTGGTGCGGACCTGGCGGCGTGGCGGCATGGCAGAAGGGCGGCACCGCAGCATGGCCGAAGGCATCGACTGGCCGTCCGTTCGCGTGTTCAGTTCCACGGGCGAGCCCGCCAGCCGGTCCGACTACCTTTGGCTCATGAGCCGGGCCGGATACCGGGCGCCCGTGATCGAATACCTCGGCGGCACCGAGATCGGGGGCGGCCACTTGGCCTGCACGGTCCTCCAGCCCTGCTCGCCCGCGGCATTCAGCACTGCGAACCTGGGCGTGGATTTCGTCATTCTGGACGTAAAGGGGGCAGAGGTTGAGGAGGGGAATACCGGCGAGCTTTTCCTGATACCGCCCGCCCTGGGCATGTCGCAGCGGCTGCTCAACGGAGACCACGACGAAGTCTACTACGAAGGCTGTCCGCCAGGTCCCCGGGGCGAGGTCCTGCGCAGGCACGGGGACCACACACAACGGCTTCACAGCGGCTACTACCGGGCCCAGGGACGGGCCGACGACAGGATGAACCTGGGCGGCATCATGGTCAGCCCGCTGGAGCTGGAACGGATCATTGACGGACACCCCGCCGTCTACGAGAGCGCGGCCGTGGCGATGCAGCCCGAGGGGGAAGGCACGGAAAGGCTGGTGGTCTTCATTGTACCTGAGGATGGGAGCGGTGCCGCCGGTTCTCGGGCGGCCGGTAATCGGACCGCCGACCCCGACCTCGAGACGCTAATAACGGAACTCCAGGCCATGGTCTCCTCCGGGCTGAACCCGTTGTTCAAAATCGATCGTGTCGTCGTAGTGGACGAACTCCCCCATACCGCTTCGGGCAAGCTCGTCCGCCGCATACTGAGAGACCGGATGAGGCCCGGCAGTTAGGTACTTGTCGCTCCGCACACTACAACGTGATTGCACCAGTCTGGTACGCCGGTGCGATAAAAAAAACGGGCCAGGGAGACCCAATCCCTGACCCGTTTGATGTATAGCGGATGTGGAATCACGATCATTCCGGCACGACTACTCTTATGGGAAGGTCGTTATATGATCTGGCCTTTTCTACCTTCTCTTCCCAACCTGGACTGTAGTAGTGTAGACAACCGCCGGATCTGTCACTCGACAGGGTCAGATAAACCTCTGTATCGCCGTTCTTCATCCAGGTTATCCGGCCCGATGTTTCGCTTGCCGGGTCGCCATATCTGACGTCCAATTCATCAATAAGCATCTGGGTACGGTCAGGGTTCATCGTTTCATCGAACCAGTAATGTCCGGCGTACAACTCATCCCCTGCAAAGTCGTATTCCACGACGATCGTATCCTGTTCCCCGTTGGCGAATTCGAACACGTCAGAAGTAAATCCATGTTCAAGTGCGGACAAGCCGCTGCCTTCCGCCACCTCGAATCTGATCTCGCCGGGTTCGTTTTCCGTCACCTTCGACTTGGAGTCGTTCCAGACGTTCCAACGGAAATCATACACTTCATAGAGTGGTTCGTCACTCGTCTGGTGGGCGGTAAGACGTACCCGTTCAGTAGGGATTTCAACCGTAGCAACAGGTGAATGCTCACCGGAACATCCGTATATCAAAACCACGAATACTAAAACAAGAAAACGCATGTTTCTTCCTTTCTATTGAGCAGTAGAAGATGACGGTCCGATACGTAGATGACCGAATTAAAAAAGGGTAAGGGAGCTGTATCCCTCACCCGCTTCCAAATACGAAACGCAAATCTACTTCATACACTTAACTATTGCAACATGAAACTACTTCGATGGCATTTAGTCGTTATCTTTGTGCACCGCGGGAGCATCGACGAGAGGCATCTATTCGTCAACGCACGAACTCCCAGAAATACCCGCCGAAACCCCCATCATTTGACCCTTCGTACTGAAACTCACAAACAATCACATTGTTAACTTTATTTATCATTCTAATATCACAAAAACGCGTGTTTTCTACTTCATTAGATGCACATATCCGGTAATTTAAGGGGGGTGTTTTCTAATCTTCATTACGCTGGTTCCCTTCCTGTGGTCGGAGGATACGGACAGATCGATACTGGCCGAATTCTCGGGGTTGTCGGAAGACCATGAAAACAACCGGGACTCGATTTCCAGATCAGCGGAGGAATCCCGGACCCCGCCGACTGGGCGTGAAGGAAAGGATCGGAAGTGCTATGATACACGTACGCAGGTTTTTCTATGGTCTGATCGCCGTCGTCCTGGTCACACCCGCCGAACCGCAGGAGGTCTCTCCTTATGATTACGAGGTTCCCGTGAGCGATGCCAGTTTCCTGGGCATCGGGGGCCGTTTTTCCTATCAAGGCAATGGCAGCGACATCCGGCGCAACAATGGACAAGCCTCGCTGTCGTACAATCGTTTCTACCATTCCCTGCCGTTCGAGTGGGACCTTGAATTCCAGGGTTCAGGACGGATAGAAAGGACCAGTGAGGACAAGCAGGAAGGTTCCTATGATTTCGAGTTCCACCCAGGGATCAGGAAGTATCTAAATCCACTGGGTAATGTATTCTACTCCGGCGAACTCAGCATCGACAGAGGGGAAAACTACGATCGGCCGCACATAGTCGTTACACCGGGCCTGGGGTATGGTCGCTTTATACACGTCACGCCCCTTGCCCGCGCGGTGCGCATCGAGGAATTTCTGCTGGAGGAAGGACTGATCGAGGGGCCCCTTTCGAAAGAGACGCTGGTTGCGCTCGCACAGGTGATCAATCGCGAAAGCGAGTACAGGACCACTTACGGCCCCCGGTACCGGGTCAGGTGGTTGGAGGCGATGGAAGAGGTTATCGCCGAGTCAGGCAGGTTCGTTCATGGCGGATTGGGCGGTGTCGGCACGGTGCGTATCTATGAAGTGCTCTATCAAGAACGGGTGAACCAGCGGTTTATCGGCTGGTGGGTGCGCACCGGAGTAGAATACCAGGCATTGACCCCCTTCGAACACATTTCACGCGGGGATCCGGGAATGTCCCTGCGACTTCGTTACTCAAGGCCCATAGGCTGGAGATCCCAGTTTGGCATCGACGCCGAGTACACTTCGCCCGTCACCGGCGACTTCGGTTACGACGTCTTCAATGTTGAAGTTTCGCTTAACTACCTGTATGAGGTGACGAACCGCATAGACTTTACAGTCAGCAACATCACAACCGTCAATCGTCGCGATCCAAGGTTTAAGACCGTTTTCATTGAGAGATTGCAGTCGGGATTCCTCTTCTACATCGAGAACCAGATCCTCTTCAAGATCGGCACAGACTTCCACAAGGTGCGTGGCCGCGAAATCGGGCATGGGCTGAGCATGTCCATCGAGTACCGCCTGCATTGAGGCAGGCTACATGGAAACCGGTAGTCATTTCGGAATAGTACTCCATACTCACTCCCGCCCCTGCATCATTGCCCTGACTTCCCCTTCCACGCGGCCAAGCCTTTTGTTTATGTCGTGCATGTCCGCCTTGACCGACTTGAATTCCTCCTGCACTTCAATCCTGAACAACTGCATTTCCGCCCTGACCGACCTGAATTCATCTTGCATTTCAGCTCTGAACGACCGCATCTCCTCCCTGGCCGACCTGAATTCCTCCTGCATTTCGATGCGCAGTTCACTGGTGGATTGCCCCATCCAGGTGATGACGGCGATGACAAGAATACCGACGGCAACCAGCGCCTGGACGAATACGATCAACTTTTGATACATTCGTTCCCCGCTTTCGTTACGCATTCATGATTTACTACTTTTGAAGACATTGGGCCGCATCCGTCTCGTTGCATCCGGCTCGTTGCATCCGGTTTGTCGCATCCGGTTTGTCGCATCCCATTCAACCTCTCATAATCGTAACTGTCGGAGCCCATTCCGAAATCCTTGGACTTTTTGTGTTTTTGTGAGGTTCCGCTTGTCGAGGTTCCGCACGGGTTACCCGCACACAGAAGCCTCTTTTTTACTCGATAGGAACACTAAATGGGATTTGCTTAAAACGCTGCGTCCGCTTTTAATTGACCTATGGCTCTTTAATGTCGTTCTAAGTTGGATTGGACGCTGACGTCTCAGGAAAATAAGCGCGTTCATAAATGCAACCCAGGCAACCCTGGCACCCCAGGGACGCCTGGCCACACCGAACCCGAAAGGCACCCCCCATGACCCCCAGGCGCGTCGCCATCGTCGCGGGCGGACGGACGCCCTTCATCAAGTCGGGCAAGGCCTTCGCCGAAATCGATTCCCTGGCCATGGCCGTCCACGCCACGCGCGGCATGCTGAACCGGAGCGGGATCGACCCGGAGCTGATCGAATCCGTCGTCTTCGGGACGATGACGCCCGACCCGCTGAAGCCCAACCTGGCCCGGGAGCTCGTCTTCGAGGCGGGGCTGCCGATCCAGGCCGAGGCCCATACCGTGGCCTCCTACTGCATCACCGGGCTGCGGGCGGTCACGGTAGTCGCCGACGCCATCGCCGGGGGCCGCATCGACGTGGGTCTGGCCGGCGGGGTCGATTCGCTGACGCGCGCTTCCATGGACCTCTTCCGCGAGCCGTCCACGGGCCTGACCATGGGCGAGCACATGGAACTGACCTGCAAGGAATGGGACATCCCGCGCGAGCGGCAGGACGAGGTGGCCCTGGCCAGCCACCGCAACGCCGTGGCCGCGCGCGAGAAGCTGGCCGGGGAGATCCACCCGCTGCTGGGGGAGGAGGCCGACTCCGGACCGCGGGCCGACACGTCGCTCGAGGCCCTGGCCGCGCTGAAGCCCGTCTTCGATCCGGAGCACGGCACGCTCACGGCGGGCAACTCGTCGCCCGTGACGGACGGCGCTGCGGCGGTGCTGCTGATGAGCGAGGAGAAAGCGGCCGAGTGCGGCCTGCAGCCGCAGGCGTACATCGGGGGCATGGCCTATGCCGCCCACGACCCCTCGGAGGGGCTGCTCATGGCGCCGGCCATCTCGGTGCCCCGGCTCCTGGCCAGCCGGAACCTGTCCATGGCCGACATGGACCTGGTCGAGATCCACGAGGCCTTCGCGGCCCAGGCCCTGGCCAGCGCAGCCGCGTGGGAAAGAGGCTGGAAAGGCGCGCCGACGGGCGAAGTCGATTGGACCCGCGTGAACGTCAACGGCAGCTCCATCGCCGTGGGCCATCCCTGGGCGGCCACGGGCACGCGCATCCTCACGACCCTGGCCAACGAGATGCAGCGGCGCGACGCCCGCTACGGTCTGGTCAGCATCTGCGCCGCGGGCGCCATGGCGGGCGCGTTCCTGCTGGAGCGGTAGGGGGCCGGCTTTGTGCGGGGGCCGGCCTTCTGACGAGCCTAGCCGCGGGAGGGGTCCAGCCGTGGGTGGCTCTACCGGAAGGTTGCCGCGTAGCTGGGTCAAATCACCTGAACAATCTTACAACAATGGCCACGACGCCTATCAGTGTAGGGATTCCCAGGGTAAGAATGACTGTGAGTATGTAGGCTTTGGTAGGTACATGTTTCAACGTCTCTTCAATCTTCACCACAGAATCTCTGAGATCATCTACTTTCTCTGCAGTGTTGTTCGTGGACACCTCCAGCCGGTCAAGCCTGAAATCCCTGAGTCGATTCCCATTACCGCTTCCCCTGCTCGAACCGCTGCCTTCTCCAGCGGGTTCGCCTGTTAACTCGCGTTTGGGTAAAGTCATAGGAACACCTCTCTACTCAAGCAACGACTTGATCAGCGGAACGACGACGCACGCCAACACGAACCCGAGTGTCCACTTGATTAGTTTGATGTCGCTCTGCATCAGCTCGATGTCGTTTTGCATGGTGGACAGTTTCCGCTCGAAGTCCGCGATTTCTTCGGCGGCTTCGCTGGCGGCTGCTTCAGGAGTACCGGCGGCTACGAGTGCGGCATAAGTCTTGGAAAGCATGACAGGCATGATCTATCCTTTTCCGACTACGAGTCATCTTTCTATGCGCAGGTACGCTGCACGCGTCCTGCCCGGCCCTTAATAGAAATGGTCGGAAGCCGGGAAGCGTTTCTCGTATGGATGTTATCTTTTTTACTTAGGGAGAGATAAAAGGATTAAAGGAGCGCTGGACAGAATATAGGAAAGAGGGACTAACTAAAATGCGCTGGCCAGACTGGAGAAAAGAGGGGCCGCCACCCACCTCAGCACCCGCCGGATCAGAAGAAGTTGCTCTGCTCATCGCCCCCACCGCTCCGCCGCTGCTGCTCGAGCTTCACGTCCGGATGGGCGATCAGGTTGATCCGGAAGTAGAACCCCTTGTTGATGCCGTTGGGCACCCAGCGGAAGGTGAACTCCCAGCAGTGCAGCGGCCGGTACAGGTCCAGGCTGTGGGAGACGATCTTCTTACGCTTGTAGTCGTAGTTGATCGAGTGCTGCACGCGCCACTTGTCGGTGAAGCGGTTGAACGGGCGGAGCAGTGCCGAGAATTCGTTCAGGGCGAATCGGTTCGTGGCCCGGACCTCGTGGGCGCTGGTGGTGAATCTGTCTTCTGAATCGGAATCGGGATCGGGAACGTTGCGCCGGATCGAGTAGCGGTGGGAGAGCCGGACCGTCCAGGGACCCTTGACCTGGGCAAACCGCTGGTTGAACCGGTCGTCGCCATAGCCGCCGTAGCCGCCGTAGCTGTCGCCGAGCCCGCTCGAACCGAACCCGCCGCCCGAAAAGCTGCTCCCGCCGAAGCTGCTCCCGCCGAAGCTGCCGCCGGAGTAATCGTCATACCCGCCGTATGCGCCGCCGAACTGATTGTCCCCGAATTCATCGTCCTGGTCCCTGCGCGGCCCCACGAGGTTGAGGGACGTGCTGAGCGTCATGCGGTCCAGCCGCGGCCGTCCGAACGCTTTGGTCTCGGGATCGTAGAAATCGTGGTTCATCGACAGGTTCACGTTGAACCGGCGGCTCGGGATGCGCACGGTGGTCCTCAGGTCCGCGAACTTCTCGTCCTCGGCCTGGAAATCGTAGGAAGTCGACGATTTGACGTAGACCAGGTTGTACTTCTTCTCGCGGCCCTCGTGTTCGGTCCTGGCCTGCAGGATGTTGTTCAAGGAGAAGCGCATCGTCTTCCGGACGCGCGACCCCCCCTTGCCCCCGGACTGGGAGAAGTTGATGTCGGGCGTCACCACGTGCCGTATGGCGTTCAGCCGGCCGATCTTCGGCTGGAAGAGCCCGTAGAGCGTCGTGTTGACCGACATGCCCACCGTGTGGTCTTCCTTCTGTTCCCAGTTACCCTCTTCTTCCGGGTCGGTATCCTGCTCCCAGGTCCGGGTATACCGGGCCTGCGGACGGATCTTCAGCCAGTCCCCGAGCTTCTGCGGCGCGCTCAGGTTGAAGGCGTTGGCGAAGGTCCGGAGGGCTGCGTGTGTGTAGTGATAACGGATGTCCGGGCCCGGATGGTCCGTGTCCCGGTCGCCCCGTATGTTCTTCCGGCGGTTCCGCAGCGTGTTGTTGAACCCGAACATGATGGAGTGGAACCAGCGTTTCTCGATCTCCGTGCGGGGCCGGCTGAAGTCCGGCATGCTGCCCCGCCGCGTCTGCCTGCGGGGCGGCTTGAAGATCGCCTTCGTGCCGAAGCGGAACCTGAGCGTGGTGTTGGGCCGGCTCGGACGGCCGGTCGTGCTGGACGTGGACGTGCTCAGGTTGAGGCTGTTACGGCCGAATTTCTTGTCGATCGCGAAGGTGGAACGCGTTGTGGACCGCAACTGTCCGGGGTCCGTCCCCCGCGTCGTCGAATGCAGGTACCGAAGCGACTGGGCGAAGTTGCCCTGCCCGCGGATCGTCAGGCCCGGGATCACTTCCTGACGGTGCCGGGCGTTCACGTCCCATCCCGACGTCGTCCCTTCGAAACCTCTCCGCCACGAGCCCTGCACAGAGCCCCTGAGCCGGCGGTCCTGCCGGTACTGAAACTGCTGTCTCAGCAGGAACCCGGTGTTTGCCTCGATGTCCGCGGTGGTCTTCATGTCGAAGTATTCGTTCGGTGCCCAGTAGTAGCCCAGGTTGCGCAGGTACCGGCCTTCCTCCACGCCGCTGCCGTAGTTCGGCACCGTGAACCCGGACTGCCGGCCCTGCTTCACTGAGAATACATATACCGGCAGATAGATCACCGGGATGCCCAGGATGTAGCCCGTCATGTTCCGGACCACCGCCTTGTCATCCGGAGCGACCTTCGCCTCGCCCATTTTAAGATAGTAGTGCAGGTGGTTCGGATTATCGCAGGTGGTGTAGGAACCGTTGTGGATCTCGAAGGTCCGGTCGGCGTTGAGCGTGATGAGGTCGCCGTCGAAGAACCCCTGGTCGTACTGGGTGCGGCCCTTCCAGATCTGCCCCTCGCCGGTATTCATGTCGTACTGCATGCGGTCCCCGACCACGACGTTCGTCTCGTCCTGCAAGCGGGGATAGGTATTGGTCTCGGGATCGATGTCCGGCGCGGGGGGCAGGAAGTCCGCGGTCAGCAGATTGGAGGAGGTGTTGAACAGGAGCCGGCCGGCCGTCAGTTCGACGTCGCCGTACGTCAGCTCGGCGCTCCCGATAAGCGCCATCGTGGTATCGGCGAATATGTACTCGATGCGGTCCGCATTGTAGTCCAACGCAGGCAGGCCGGTCGTATCGGCCTCGGCGCCTGCCCCGCTCCCCCTGCCGCCGGAAGGGAACTGCGCGAGGGCCGTCCCGGGGAGGCAGAGGAGCAGCAAGCAGAGCAGAAGACGGGTTGGCAGCGAGTGCGTCACACGAAACGTCAGCCAGTGTGGAAGGAACCCCATCTCACCAGTCAGTCCACTGTAAACTTGACTTCTTTTGCAAATAATGTAAATAATATGCCTCGATTTAACAGAATTGTATTGACCCGCTCGCGCGTACGATCTATATACTTGGTGCCGGCTGGTTCCTTATGCATCGGTCCGTAATCTAAGGATAAAGGGTATCCGGCGAAAGCGTTTCGTCTCCTGCATAGGAATCGCAGGATGCATCCCGGTCGAAGTACAGGTAGTAAGTACGGGTAAGCGGGAAGT
>VXWP01000055.1 GCA_009835325.1 Gemmatimonadota bacterium
GGGCTCCTCGTAGTTGATGGTAGGATGGACGTAATCGCGGGCGACGGACAGCGTAGTCGCGATGAACTCTACCCCTCCGGACGCGCCCAGGAGGTGGCCGACGAGCGATTTGGTGGAGCTGATCGCCAGGCTGTGTGCATGATCCCCGAAGACCTTTTTGATGGCCAGGGTTTCGATGCGGTCGTTGAATGGCGTGGACGTGCCATGGGCGTTGATGTAATCGATTTCGGCCACGGCCAGTCCGGCGTTCCGAAGCGCCAGGTGCATGGATCGCGCCGCGCCTTCACCCGATTCGTGGGGTTGGGTGATATGAAAGGCATCCGCCGTCGCGGCATAGCCCGCCAGTTCGGCGTAGATCGTCGCACCGCGCTGCTTCGCGTGAGCCAGGGTCTCGAGGACGACCATGCCGGCGCCTTCACCGAGCACGAATCCGTCCCGCTGGGCATCGAAGGGCCTGCTGGCCCGTTCCGGCTCGTCGTTTCGCAGGGAAAGGGCCCGCATGTTGCTGAACCCGGCCACGGCCATGGGGGAAATGCTGGCCTCCGTACCGCCGGTGACCATGACGTCCGCGTCCCCGTGCTGCAGGATCCGGAACGCGTCGCCGATGCCGTGCGCACCGCTTGAACAGGCCGATACCGTGGTGTAGTTGGGCCCTTTCAACCCATGAATCATCGAGATATGGCCGGGTGCCATGTCGGCGATCATCATGGGGATGAAAAAGGGACTCACGCGCCCGGGGCCCTTGTGTACCAGGTTGGTATGTTGGTTTTCGAAGGTCCAGATCCCGCCTACGCCCGTACCCATTACCACCCCGATGCGGTCCCGATCTTCGGCGTCGAGATCCAGCCCGGAGTCGTCGATCGCCATCTGCGCCGCAATCACGGCGTATTGGACGTTCTCGTCCATTCGCCGCACTTCTTTCCGGTCGATGTAGTCCGCCGCGTTGAAGTCCTTTAATTCGGCGGCGATTTTCGCCGGAAAGGCGCTTACATCGAATTTCGTAATGGGCCCTACGCCGCTCCGACCCGCGCAAAGGGCCTTCCAGTAGGTATCGAGCGTGAGACCCACGGGACTCAGGACGCCCATACCGGTGACGACAACGCGTTCAGCCACCCCGACGCCTCCCGAAATCAGCCAATCGAGTCACCCGACCTGCGTGGAAATCCCGGATTGCATGGAAATCCCGGCCGGACCTCGAAATGAATCAGCCGTCTAAATTGGACTGGAGATACTTGATCGCGTCGCCGACCGTGACGATCTTCTCGGCATCCTCATCGGGGATCTCGAGATCGAACTCTTCTTCGAGGGCCATGACAAGTTCGACCGTATCGAGCGAGTCGGCGCCCAGGTCGTCGGTGAACGAGGCATTGTCGGTGACCTGGTCACCGTCCACACCCAGTTGTTCGGCGATGATCTCCTTTACGCGGTCTTCCATCTTCTTTCCTCCTGTACAGATGATTGTAAAAAACCGTCAGCTTTCCTCACATGCCCATGCCGCCGTCGACGCGCATCACCTGGCCGGTTACGAAAGCGGCGTCGTCGGACGCCAGAAAGGCCGCGATGCCGGCGACGTCATCGGGTTGTCCGGCCCGAGACAGCGGTGTGGCATCCAGGAACGCGGACCGCACCGTCTCGGGAAGCGCTTCCGTCATGGCCGTTTCGATATACCCCGGGGCGATCGCGTTGACCGTGATGCCCCTGCTGCCCACCTCTTTCGCCACCGATTTGGTGAAACCGATGATCCCGGCCTTGGAAGCGGCGTAGTTGGCCTGGCCCGGGTTGCCCGTCAGCCCCACGATCGAGGTCATGTTGATGATCCTGCCGCTTCGCTGCCGCATCATCTGGCGGATCACGGCCTGCGTACAGGCGAACACGCCGCCCAGGTTCACGTGGATGACCTCGTCCCAGTCATCCTGTTTCATGCGCATCAGGAGCGTGTCCCTGACCGTCGCCGCGTTGTTGATCAGGACGTCGATGGACCCGTAGTCCTCGACCACGGTGTCGACCAGACTCTTCACGCTGTCCCGGTCATCGATACTCAGGGAAACGCCCCGGGCATCGCCGCCCTGGCGGTTCAGCGCGTCGGCGGCTTCCTGCGCCTTAGCCCCGTCGCGACTGGTCAGGACGATCCGTGCGCCTTCCGCTGCAAAACGTTCCGCGACGGCGGAACCGATTCCCTGCGCTCCGCCCGTTACGATGGTGACCTTGTCTTGTAAACCCCGCAAACCTGAAAGTACTCCGTGTGCGTGTGTCTTTATCTGTGAAACGAAACCGGGTTACCGCGATTCCAACCGATCTGCCACGGGACGGCCGATCGTTTCCGCCACGGCCGTGACGTCGGCGAGTTTGTCCGCGTTCAGAACGCCGATGCCGCGGTGCATCCGCTTCATCAGTCCCGTGAGCACGTTGCCCGGTCCTGCTTCCACCACGGTGTCCACCCCGTGATCGGCCAGCGTCTGCATCGATTCCGCCCAGCGCACGGGGCGGGTCAGCTGTTCGATCAGCAGGCGGCGGATTTCATCGGGCTCCGTCACGGCCCGGGCGGTCACGTTGGCCACCACCGGCGTTTCCGCGCGGGCAAAGGGGGCCTTTTCGATCGCCTCGGCAAGGCCGTGGCGTGCGTATTCCATGAGTTCGGAGTGGAAGGCGCCGCTGACCTTGAGCGGAACGACCCGCTTCGCACCCGCCGCACGAGCGCCGTCCATCGCTCGCTGCACGGCCGGCACCGCGCCCGCGATGACGGTCTGTACCGGTGCGTTGTAATTCGCCGGTTGAACGGGTTCGTCTTCCGCGCAGGCGGCCCGGCAGACTTCGTCGATCTCCCGTGGAGTAAGGCCGATCACGGCCGCCATGGTTCCCCGACGGCGCTGCCCGGCCTCGTGCATCAGTGCACTGCGCAGTCGGACCAGGTGCAGCGACTCCTCGAAATCGAGAACGCCGGCCGTCACCAGCGCCGAATACTCGCCCAGGCTGTGGCCGGCGACGAAATCCGGTTCGATCCCATACGCTTTCAGCAAGGATGCGACCGCCACGCTGTGCGCCAGGATGGCCAGTTGCGTGTAGTTCGTCTGCTTCAGGGTTTCGGCGGGGCCGTCGAAGGAGACGCCGGCGATATCGGCGCCGGTGATCTCGCAGGCCTGCTGGTAAAGCGATCGAACCTGCGGATACCGGTCGTGCAGGTCCCGGCCCATGCCGACGTACTGCGAGGCCTGGCCCGGAAACAAGAAGGCGATCCTGGCTTGGGTCATGGGTATCGGCGCCGAACCTAAATCGCTTCGACTTCCTGGACTTCCCTTCCCTGGTAGTGTCCGCAGTGGGGACAAACGCGGTGCGCGCGTTTCATCTCCCCGCAATGAGAGCATTCCACCAGCGTCGGCATCTGCAGCACCCAGTGCGTACGGCGCTTACGACTCCGTGCCCGAGATTGGCGTCGCTTGGGCAGGGCCATCTTTAATCCTCCTTCAATAACGTTTTCAAGGTGTGCCAGCGTGGGTCCATCTGCCGAGTTCCGCAACTGCAGGCGCTCTCGTTGAGGTTCCTGCCGCAATCGGGACAGAGGCCCTTGCATGCTTCGCTGCACAGGGGTTTCATGGGAATATTCAGGTTGACGAGTTCGGCGATGCGCCGACTGAGGTCGATCGTCTTCGCGCTGTAGTCCAGGATCTCCACGTCGTCCGATTCGGTCAGCTCCTCGCCATCGGGTATGGCCCGGTCGGTCTTCTCGTAGTAGGTCGCGATCTCTCCGCTGATATGTTCTTCGACCTCTTCGAGGCACCGGCCGCAGGAGAAAGTCATGGAGACCGCGATTTCGGCCTGCAGCACGAGCGAATTCTCGGAGACTGTCAGCGTGCCGTCCACCTTGATGGGTGAAGCGAAACGGCATTCCTCGTCCGGAATGAAATCGGCGGCGGGCGTGTCTTCCAGGTGGATGGGATGCAGACCTTCGGCCAGATGCTCGATCGCTATTTGCATATTGACGGCTTGTTCACAGGACTACGACCACGTTCCACTCGCGATTCAAACGCCACATTCCGGATGCGCCGGACTATACCCCAATCAGCCGGAAGCCACTAATAATAGGGAGGTTACCCCGGTCATGTCAAGAGGAAAATCCCCGGATCAGGCGAGTGCGGACCGGATCAAATCCACCACGTCGGCCGACCGGTCGGCTACTGGAATGCCCGCCTCGTTCAGCGCGCTCACTTTCTCCTCGGCGCCGCCCGTTCCCCCCGATATGATCGCTCCGGCGTGTCCCATGCGCTTGCCGGGAGGCGCGGTGCGGCCCGCGATGAAACCGACCACCGGCTTCTCCATGTGCTGCCGCACGAACTCGGCCGCCCGTTCCTCGTCGGAGCCGCCGATCTCGCCGATCATGACCACGGCGTGGGTATCCGGATCCGCTTCGAAGGCCTCGAGGGCGTCGATGAAACCCGTGCCGATGATCGGGTCGCCGCCGATGCCCAGGCAGGTTGACTGGCCGATGCCCGCGGACGTCAACTGGTGGACGATCTCGTAGGTCAGCGTTCCGCTGCGGGAGACCACGCCCACGTGTCCGGGCCGGTGTATATGGCCCGGCATGATGCCCACCTTGGTGACTCCGGGTGTGATGGCGCCGGGGCAGTTCGGTCCCAGGAGCCGTACGCCGGAGCCCTGCAGAACGGCGTAGACCCTGGCCATGTCCAGCGTGGGGATGCCTTCCGTGATGCAGATCACCAGGTCCATTTCGGCGACGATGGCCTCGTGGATCGCGTCGGCCGCGAAGGCGGGGCGGACGTAGATGATGGACGTGTTGGCGCCGGTCGCCGAGGCTGCTTCCTCGAGGGTATCGAAGACCGGGATGCCGTCCAGGTCCTGCTCGCCCTTCCCCGGTGTGACCCCGGCCACGACGTTCGTGCCGTAGGCCGCCATCTGGCGCGTGTGGAAGGAACCGTCCCTGCCGGTGATCCCCTGCACGACGACGCGGGTGTTTGCGTCAACCAGGATGCTCATTTCGCCCCCTTCCCGAGTGCTACGGCCTTCTGAACGGCTTCCGCCATGGTGTCGACGGCGACGAGTCCCACGGATTCGAGTATTTTCCGGCCCTCCGCTTCATTGGTCCCGGTGAGCCGGATGACGATGGGCAGTGTGAGCGGCCCGCCGGGCCCGGCGGCGATGCGGTCCAGGGCGGTCACGATACCATTGGCCACGTCGTCGCAGCGCGTGATCCCGCCGAATATGTTGAAAAGCACGGCCTTGACCCTGTCGTCGGACGTGATGATGTTCATGGCGGTGACGACCTTGTCCGGGTTCGAGCTGCCGCCGATATCGAGAAAGTTGGCGGGCATGCCGCCATAGAACTTCACCATGTCCATGGTCGCCATGGCCAGCCCGGCGCCGTTGACGATGCAACCGATGTCGCCGTCGAGCTTGACGAAGCTGAGGTCCGCGTCCCGTGCCTCGGCCTCGGTGGGCTCTTCGGATTCGGGATCGCGCATGTCCTCGATATCCTCGTGCCTGAACAGGGCGTTGTCGTCGATGTTCATCTTGCCGTCCAGCGCCCACAACTTGCCTTCCGGCGTGGTCACGAGGGGGTTGATCTCCGCCAGGGACGCGTCGCTTTCGATAAAGGCGTCGTAGAGCCGGGCGAGCATGCCGGCGGCCTGTTTGACCTGTGCGGGATCGGAATAGAGTTTGTAAGCCAGGGACCGGGCCTGGTACGGGAGCAGCCCGAGCAGGGGATCCACGGCCAGTTTGTGGATCTTCTCCGGCGTATCCCGTGCGACTTCCTCGATATCGACGCCGCCCGCCGCGCTGACCATGAAAACCGGCCGCCTGGTCTGCCGGTCGAGTATGATCCCGACGTAGGCTTCGTGCTCGATCTCCACCGCTTCGGCCACGAGGACCTGCCGGACCGTCAGCCCTTTGATGTCCATGCCCAGGATCCGGCCCGCGACCTCGAAGGCTTCATCGGGCGTCGAGGCCAGCTTCACGCCGCCCGCCTTGCCCCGTCCGCCCACGTGCACCTGGGCCTTGACCACCACTCTCGTGCCCAGTTCCTCCGCGATACGCCGGGCGTCTTCGGGCGTCCGGGCTACCTGTTCCGGAGGGATCGCCATCCCGTGCCGGGCGAATATCCCCTTTGCCTGGAATTCGTGTATGTTCAACTTCCGCTCCTTTGCTTTTCCACCATGCCGCCCAGGGCGTCGATGCCCGGTTTGAGGGACGCCGTCTCACCCGTCCTTACGTCTGCTTGCTCACCATGCCGCCCAGGGCGTCGAAGCCCGGTTTGAGGGACGGGTACATGGATTTGAAGATCCCGTAACACTCCTCGTAGCGTTCCGATGTCTCCGGGTCCGGTTCCGTCCGGGACACGACGTCGACCAGGTCGTCCGCGGCTTCCTCGACCGTGTCGTACACGCCTGTGCCGACCGCGGCCAGGATGGCGGCACCGAAGGCGGGACCTTCCTCGGCGTTCACGGTGACGACTTCCGCCCCGTAGACATCTGCCTGGATCTGCCGCCAGAGATCGCTCCGCGCGCCGCCGCCCGTGGAACGGACCTGACCGAGGGACAGTCCGAGTTCCCGCATGATTTCCATGGAATCCCGCAGGGCGAAGGTCACGCCTTCCATCACGGAGCGGATCATGTGGGGGCGGCCGTGCCGTCCCGTTATGCCGATGAACGCGCCCCGCGCGTTGGCGTCCTTGTGGGGGGTACGCTCGCCCATGAGGTAGGGGAGAAACACCAGGCCCTCGCTGCCCGCCGGCGCGCGGGCCGCCTGGGCCGTCAGCAGCTCATAGGGATCGGTGTCCAGCATCCGGGCCGCACTGACCTCGACTTCGCCCAGGGTATTGCGCAGCCACTGGAAGGCGCCCCCCGCGAAGAGCGTCACCCCCATGAGGTACCACTTGTCGGGGACGCTGTGACAGAAGGTATGGACGCGCAGTTCCGGGTCCACGCGGACGTCGTCGGTGTGGGCGAAGACCACGCCCGACGTACCCAGGCTGGCCAGGATCCGGCCGGACCGGACGATGCCGGCGCCCACGGCGCCGCAGGTGTTGTCGGCCCCTCCCCCGACGACGGGCGTGCCGGGCTTCAGTCCCATATCCGCGGCCACCTCTTCCGTCACGTGGCCGCAGACGTCGATGGATTCGAAGGTGGGCGGCAGGAATTCCGCCGGCAGGCCGATGGCGTCAAGCATGGCGCCGGACCATCTCCGCCGCCGTACGTCGAACAGCAGCGTGCCCGCGGCGTCGGAAACTTCCATGGCGAATTCGCCGGTCATGCGGAACCGGATGTAGTCCTTGGGCAGCAGGACCCTCCGGATGCGGTCGTATACCTGGGGTTCGTGGTCGCGGACCCAGACCAGCTTGGGCGCGGTGAAGCCTTCGAGGGCCGGATTGGACACCCAGTCCACCAGGTTCTCCTCGCCCGCCTGGTCCGTGATCCAGCGGCACTGATCGGACGTCCGCGTATCGCACCACAGGATGGAAGGCCGGAGCACCTCGTCCCGTTCATCCAGCAGGACCGAACTGTGCATTTGTCCCGACAGGCCGATCCCGGCGATGGATTCGGCTGCTACGCCGGCGGCGCCCATGGCTTCGCGCACCGTATTCGACGCGGCGCGCCACCAGTCCGCCGGATCCTGTTCGGCCCAGTTGGGACGGGGCGTGTGCAGGGGGATCTCCTCGAAGGCCCGGGCCGCCAGGCCGCCCCGTTCGTCGACAATGATCGTCTTGATGCCCGAGGTGCCGATGTCGATGCCGATCAGGTGTCTCATGGGTGGGTCGCTGCCTGTCTGTACCGTGCCATTCCGGCACAAAAAAACCTGCGCAAGACCGCAGGAACGAGATAATTGGGACTGGAAGCCGGATTCAACTCATGTAAGCGTGCAGCCGGACACTGCGGGACGTATGACGCAATCGCCGGATCGCCCGTTCCTTGATCTGGCGCACCCTTTCGCGGGTCAGGCCGAACTGCTTGCCGATTTCGTCCAGAGTCATCGGCTTTTCCCGGTTGATCCCGAAATAGGAACGGATCACGGCGGCTTCGCGGTCCGTCAGCGTATTGAGGGCCCAGACCACTTCTTCTTTGAGCGACTTCTCCATGACCGGCGTATCCGGCGACTCGATGGTCGTGTCTTCGATTACGTCGAGCAGGCGCCCCTCTTCTCCCGGTGAAAAAGGCGCGTCGAGCGAAAGGTGGGGACTGAACGTCCGCATGATGTCGACTACATCACGGTGGTCCAGCGACAACTTGCCCGCGATTTCGTGGGTCGTGGGCTCCCGGCCCAGTTCCTGCTTCAGGCCCCGTACGACCTTGTTGATCCGTCGCAGTTCCTCGGCCCGGTTCAACGGAAGGCGGAAGATCCGGGACTGTTCGGCCAGGGCCTGCATGATCGCCTGCCGCACCCACCAGACCGCGTAGGAAATGAATTTGAAACCCTTGTGCTCGTCGTAGCGCTGGGCGGCCTTGATCAGGCCGATGTTTCCCTCGTTGATCAGGTCGGACAGCGGAAGGCCCTGGTTCTGGTACTGCCTGGCCACGACGACGACGAACCGCAGGTTGGCCTGGATCAGCTTGTTGATGGCGCCGTTCACCCCATTGCGCGCGTCACGCGCCAGCGCCATTTCCTCTTCCAGGTTCAATACCGGTATGGTCCTGATTTCTTTCAGGTAGGTATCGAGCGACCGGTCATCACCGGAATTCCGTGATCCAACCCGGGAAATGTTGACTTCCGACTGGGCGGACTTGGGCATGAACGTTCTCCGGTACCGTGGGCAGACCGGTTGAAGACAGCCGGATGCTGTCCCGCCGAACTGTTTGTGGCAGCGGTTGTTGCGGATTCAGGTCGGTTAAAGGCGAACCGGTGCCCGCGTGATACTTCCGGTTCCTTGGAAACTTACAAAACTATAATAATGTCCCGGTTGGGGCGTCAAGGTATTTTAAGGCAAATTCCGCAGTCATGCAATCCCGGCTCAAAACACCCGTTTTTCTACGTTGTTACCGATATAGATATCCATCATGGTGGTCCGGTTACCCCAGAAGAGATCCTGACCCCAGGCATTCGGATCGAGTCCCTTGAACCAGGGTTTGCGCAGGTCCAGCACATGGGTGTGGTAGATGAATACGCCACCCACGTCCTCCACCAGGATGCGCTCCGCCTGCGCGTAATACGCCATGCGCTGATCGTGGTCCAGGGTTGTGCCGCCTGCCTGCAGCAACCGGTCGAACGCTTCGTTTTTCCAGTCGTGCCGCCCGTGGCCAACCGGCTGGGAATGCCAGACCTGAGACAGCATGTTGTCGGGATCGGGATAATCGTACTGGTAGGGGATCAGTCCGAAAGGGATGGTATACTGGTACATGTTGTCCATGTACAGACCGATCTCCTGGTTCCGGATCTCGACGCGCATGCCGAGGGTCTCATTCAGCATGCCCTGGATCGCCTGGGCGATGGACATCTGGGTCGCATCCGCCTGGCGCAGCCAGAATTCGATGGGTGGAAGTCCCCTTCCATCCGGATAGCCGGCTTCCGCGAGCAGTCGCCGGGCCTCGGGCGGATCGAACCGCTGTATGGCCTTGAGCGCGTCGCCCGTGTACCCGGGGAAGTTGGGCGGCAGCATGGTGTAGGCGGGGGTGCCGTGCCCCTGCAGGATGACCCTGCAGATGGTCTCCCGGTCGATGGCGTGGCTGACCGCCCTTCGGATCCGCACGTCGTCGAAGGGTGGCACGGCGGTCTGGAAGAAGAGGTACCAGGTCTGGAAGTGGGGATTGGAGGTCAATTCCCGAGTCAGTTCGGGACTGTTGTCGATCTCGCCCAGGTACTGGGCAAAGACGCCCTGGCGATCGACCTCGTTATTTTCGTAAGGCGTGATGCCGGGGTGGGTGCCGGCGATGATGAACTTCAGCTTGATTTGCTCGAGATAGCCCGGGTAGGGACCGTTGTAGTAAGGATTCAGCTCGTAGGAAATGTACCGGTCCGTGATCCATTCATCCAGCTTGTAACTGTAATTGGTGACCATATTCCCCGGCTCGGTCCAGCGGCGGCCGTGTTTCTCCACCTGCCACGGGGGTACGGGTGCCGCGGAATTGTAGGCCATGATGTGGGGAAGATAGGGACAGGGCGCTTCGGCTTCGATCTCGAGGGTCAGGTCGTCGATGGCGCGCACGCCCACCGAGTCCCGGTCAGTGATCTTGCCATGATTGAAGTCCCGCGCGTTCTTGATGTTGTAGAAGAGGAAGGCGAACACATTGCCTTCGTCCGGGTCCAGGAAGCGCTTGAAGGTATATTCGAAATCGTGGGCAGTCACTGCTCTGCCGTCGCTCCACCGGGCCCCCTCCCTGAGATGGAACGTCCAGGTCCGCCCGTCCTCGGACGGCTCCCACCGGTCGGCCGCACCGGCCCTGAGGACATCGTCCGCGTCAAACATGGTAAGGCGTTCGAATAAAAAGGGATCCGAGCCCTTGACACCGTAATTGTCCAGACTCACGTCCAGCGTCTTGGGCTCTTCGATGAAGTACATCAGGATCTGTTCGTGCAACGGGGCGGCGTCGGGCGGCAACTGCTTCCCCAGGCTGTTGATCACGGGACCGCTGGCGGTCTGAACCTGGGCGCTTTCGTCGCCGCCGCAGGCCGGCGCGCAGAAGAAAACGAGGAGGAGGGCACGGACCGCGAAGGCGTGGGAGGACATAGTACGTGCTTCCTTAGTATGGGGTTGTGCGTGTTTCCTGTAAAATGACCACCCTTTCATACCCGGGTCAATAGAAAAGCACAGGATGATCAGACCGGGTCTCTTGACACCGGGGATGCCGGAAGATAGGTTGGTGGCGACCCGACCCGACCCGCTCACCTGAGCCGTCCCGCTCACCCGAGTCGGCTCTTCAACCACGCCAGGCAGTCCCGACCATGTCCGAACCGCACGCAAAACCATCCCGCCCCACGCTGCGCAAGTCCCTGGGGCTATTCGACGGCATCACCATCCTGGTGGGCATCACCATCGGGGCCGGGATCTTCTCGGCGCCCCAGATCATCGCGGGTTTCACCGGGTCCTTCACGCCCATCCTCTGGCTCTGGATCGCGGGCGGTGCCTTCATTTTCCTGGGCGGCCTGGTCTACGCGGAACTGGGCAGCCGGATGCCGGACACGGGCGGCGAGTACATGTACATCAGCCGCGCTTTTGGTCCCTTTGCCGGGTTCATGTTCGGCTGGTCCCAGCTGTTCATCATCCGCACCAGTCCCCTCGCCGGCCTGGCCATCGTGACCGTCAACTATTTTACCTATTTCGTCGAGATGACGCACGTCGAACGCATCGCCGTCGCCCTGTTCATCATCCTGCTGCTGACCATCCTGAACTACGTGGGCGTACACCGGGCCGGTTTCTACCAGCGCCTGACCACGGTGCTCAAGGTCTCCGGCCTGATGCTCCTCGTCGTGCTTGGATTCACGCTGGATTACGGGGGCGAGAACCTGCTGGGCACCGCCGCGGCGCCGACCGGTACGCTGGGGCCCGTCGGCAATATCATCGCCGCCGCCTTCATGGTAGTCTTCGCCTACATGGGATTCGAACGGGTGGGCTACTCGGCGGGAGAGATGAAGGACCCCCGGCGCACCATACCCCTGACCATGTTCGTGGGGATCACCTCGATCGTCCTGATCTATGTCCTCGCGAATCTCCTCTATCACCAGACCCTGGGCATGGAAGGCGTCCGGTCGAGCAGCATCGTGGCCTCGGACACGGCCGTCCTGCTGCTGGGCCCTCTCGGCGCTGGGTTCATCGCCGTCACCGTCATGATCTCCACGACAGGCAGCATGAACGGGACCTTCATGACCGCCACACGGGTCTATTACGCCATGGCCCGGGATGGACTATTCTTCAAGTGGCTGGACTACATCCATCCCGTGTACCGCACGCCATCGCGGGCCATCATCGCCCATGCCGTGTGGGGAACGGTCATCCTGCTGTTCCGGGGAACCTTCGAGACCATCATGGCGGGGATGGTGTTCGCGGTGCTCATCTTCTTCGGGGCCAACACCCTGGCCCTGTTCAGGCTTCGCCGGATGGGCGTCGGCGCCGACGGCGGGTTCCGGGTGCCGCTTTACCCCTGGACGCCGGCCCTCTTCCTGGCGGGCATCGTCGTCCTCGTCCTGCTGCGCGCCACCTTCGAATGGTACAACTCCCTGATCGACCTCGCATTTATCGTTACCGGCCTGCCGTTCTGGTTGATCTGGCGCAAAACGAGGGGCCAGGCCCGGGCGTAAATGAGGTCCGGGCGTTAATCAGGTCCGGCCATCAACCGAAGCCGGATTAAGAGCGAACGCGCCTGCCTGCCGAATCCTGCGTGATCCTCAATAATCGATACTCGCCCATTCCTACCTGCCGATACGCCTCGATATGGCATCGAAAAAGTCTCCCAGATTGACCAGGCAGTGCGCGACAATACCGGGACGGACGCTTTGCGTGTGGATGGTGGTGTAGATGAGGGGCAGGATGCCCAGCGTGCGGACTGGAATCATCCATGGCGCGTCGAAATGGTAAATGGAGAAGAGCAAGCTGTGTGCGACGGGTTTCAGGCGCCCGAACTGACTGGGCATCCTTGGAAGCAGATATCCGCGAAAATAGAGTTCTTCGGTTATGGGAACAAGGATGCCGGTGAGTGTAATGTTCGCTAACAGCACAATCCCGGCGACTTCTGCATCACCGGTCGCCACGTATTTCGCGAAGAGGTTGACACCGACGAAAGCTTCAAGCCCATGGGTTACCGGCTCAAATGCCAGGAAAATAACCGAGGTCGGCACCAGGATCGCGGGAACCCAGATGAAATAGCGATTCCAGGAGACTGGACGGCTATATACGACGATGCCTTCGAGCGACCACCCCGGGTTGCGCCGCTTCCTGGCCAGGTAATAGAGGTAGCCCAGCTGCATGGGAATCAGCACGAATACATTGGAGAGTACGCCGATGAATAGTTCCGGAGGTAACGACGGGTTCCACAAAGTCGCAAATCCCAGCAAGGTCGCTGCAACGTTTGCGATGCCGGGAGCGAAATGGAGAAACAGACTCTTCCCCAGAGAATGAGGCTCAACCGCCGAATCGATCGGGTTTCCAGACAAACGACCCGATTCAGTTGCATTCATCCTTGAACTTCTCCTTTCTCGATCCCGTTACACTGGACGGTGTTTTCGCAATTGTACGCTCAGACAACTTGCAAAACCAGCCATTGAGATCCATCAGTTTTCCCTTTACTGAAATGCGTTCTGCGTGTATATTAAACCGTTCAAATCAAGTGTATTCAATCATTAAACAAAGTGTCAACCAGGCCTGCTGCAAGGTTACGAGAGTTTTATGAGCTACCAGCTGACGGACAGTTTCGGTCGAACGATCAACAACCTTCGGGTGTCGGTGACGGATCAGTGTAATTTCCGCTGCATCTATTGCATGCCCGAAGTGGGGATGATCTTCCAGCCACGGGAAGAGATCCTGACCTTCGAGGAAATCACGCGGTTTGTCGGGATCGTAACCGGGCTGGGCATCTCCAAGCTGAGATTGACCGGGGGTGAGCCGACCGTTCGCAAGGACCTGCCGGTACTGGTGCGCATGCTCGCGGAGATACCCGGCGTCCGGGACATGGCCATGACGACCAACGGCTTCCTGCTCAAGAAGATGTCCCGCGACCTGCGCGAGGCGGGACTCCCCAGGATCAACGTCAGCCTGGATACGCTGGACGAGGAGAAGTTCAAGGAAATGACCCGCCGCGACGTCCTGCACAAGGTACTCGACGGGCTGGAGGAGGCGACCCGTCATTTCCAGTTGCCGATCAAGATCAACGTGGTCGCCATGAAGGGGTACACCGAAGACGAACTGCTGGACTTTGCGAAACTGGCGCGTACCGGTCCCTACCAGGTTCGCTTCATCGAGTTCATGCCGCTGGACGCGGACCGTTCCTGGACGCGCGACCAGGTGCTGGACGGCGCCGAGATCATCGAACGGATCGGCGCGCGCTGGCCCCTGGACGCCGTGAAGCGGCCCGACCAGCGGGAGCCGGCCGACCTGTTCAGGTTCCGGGACGGCCAGGGCGAGATCGGACTCATCGCTTCGGTCAGCGAACCCTTCTGCGGCAGTTGCAACCGGATACGCATTACGGCGGACGGCAAGCTCAGGACCTGCCTGTTCTCCATCAATGAAACCGATATCAAGGCCCTGCTGCGGGGCGGCGCCTCGGACGCGGAGATCGCCGAGACGGTGATCGAGGCCGTGCAGAACAAGGAACCGGGGCATCACATCAACGAACCCGATTTCGTCCAGCCGGAACGGACCATGTCCTCCATCGGCGGATAGCAGGAGATCACTATGAGTCAGCGGATGTCATCTCAGGAACTCCTCGCCCAGGTCAAGGGCGAAGTGAATGAGATGTCCATGGAAGAACTCAAGGAAAAGCTGGACCGGAACGCCGACCTGGTCCTGATCGACGTGCGCGAGCAGGACGAAGTCGACCAGGGCGTCATCGTTGGGGCGACCCATATTCCGAGGGGATTTCTGGAGCTCAGGATTGAAAACACCGAGAGCGACCGGAACCGGGAAATCGTGCTGTACTGCGCGGGCGGCAACCGCTCGGCGCTGGCGGCGCAGTCGCTGGAAGCCATGGGATATACCAACGTCATCTCCATGCGGGAAGGATATACGGGATGGAGCGCTGCCGGTTTTCCCACGGTCCAGGAGCGGAACTTGAGCAAGGAAGAACGCCTTCGGTATTCCCGCCACCTGATCGTGCCCGAGATCGGGGAGAAGGGCCAGGTGAAGATCCTCGACGCCAGGGTGCTGCTGGTGGGATCGGGCGGATTGGGATCCCCGTCGGCCTATTACCTCGCGGCCGCCGGAGTGGGCACCATCGGGCTCGTCGACTTCGACGTGGTGGACGTGACGAACCTGCAGAGGCAGATCATCCACGGCACGTCCGACATCGGCCGTCCCAAGGTGGTGTCCGCCCAGGAGACGATCAACGACCTGAACCCCGATTGCAATGTGATCCTCCATGAAACCCGACTCATGGCCGACAACATCATGGAGATAATCAAGGACTACGACATCATCGTCGACGGCTGCGACAATTTCCCGACGCGGTACCTGGTGAACGACGCCTGCGTGCTGGCCGGCAAGCCGAACGTCCACGGCAGTATCTACCAGTTCGACGGTTACGCCACGGTGTTTCATCCGGACCGGGGACCCTGTTACCGCTGTCTCTATCCCGAACCGCCGCCGCCCGGCGCCGTACCCAGCTGCGACGAGGCCGGCGTACTCGGCGTCCTTCCCGGTACGGTGGGACTCATTCAGGCCACCGAGACCCTCAAGCTCATACTCGACCAGGGCGATCCGCTCATCGGCCGGATCCTGATGTACGACGCGCTGGACATGACCTTCCAGACCTTCAACGTCCAGAAGGATCCGTCCTGTCCCCTGTGCGGCGAGAATCCCACGATAACCGAGTTAATCGACTACGAAGCCTTCTGCGGCTTCGCGCCGGCCGCCGGTTGACGGTGAGCGGGTCGCGCAGCTTATCGGCCGCGTTGCTTCCTGTAAACTAGCCGCCCGGTTCGCTGTTACGCCGGAGTCGCCGGTTCGACCGAACGCAGGCGACGGCTGAACCGGCCGGTCCACCCAGGCAGGACGGGCATTCTGTGTTCGCGAATCCACATTCACTTCCAACCGGAAAACCATAAGGAATCCACACCATGGCGGAAAGAATCGGATTCATCGGCCTCGGCATCATGGGCGAGCCGATGTGTCGCAACCTCATGAAGGCGGGTTATGCCTGCACCGTGAATACCCGGACGAAATCGCGGGCCGAGAAGCTGCTGTCGGAAGGCGCTGTCTGGGCCGACAGCCCGGAAGAAACGGCCGTCAAGTCGGACGTGATCATCACGATCGTGACCGACACGCCGGATGTGGAGAAGGTGATCCTGGGTGAAAACGGGATCATCGAGGGCATCAGACCGGGTTCGGTTGTCATCGACATGAGCACCATCTCCCCCTCGGCCACGCAGGCCATGGCCGCGGCGCTCAGGGAGAAAGGCGCGGACATGCTCGACGCGCCGGTCAGCGGCGGAGACACCGGCGCGATCGCGGGGACCCTGTCCATCATGGTGGGCGGCAGGCAGGAGGTCTTCGACCGGTGCCTGCCCGTCTTCGAAGCCATGGGCAAGAGCATCAACCTGATCGGAGACCACGGGGCCGGACAGATGACCAAACTGTGCAACCAGGTGGCTGTCAGTGTAGCGAACCTGGCCATGGCGGAAGCGCTCATCCTGGCCGCCAAAGCAGGCCTGGACATGGAGAAGATGCTCGCCGCGATCAGCGGGGGCGCCGCGGGTTCCTGGCAGCTGTCCAACCTGGCGCCGCGCATCATAAAGCGGGACTTCGATCCGGGATTCATGGTGAAACTGCAGCAGAAGGACCTGCGGCTCGTGCTGGGCGCCGCCTCGGAACTCGGACTGGGACTGCCCGGCGCGAGCCTGGCCCACCAGTTGTTCAATGCCGTCGAGGCCGCGGGCGAGGGCGACGAAGGCACGCAGGCCCTGGTGAAATCCCTGGAACGCATGTCCGGGGTGGAAGTACACGGCTAGAAACGACCCCTTGAAGGAGATCGATGCGTTTCAGCGTCCTGGTGGTCCTCTTCGGCGTCGGCGCGGTCCTGATGGCGGTCGCCGTGGTCTTCATGTACGGGACGGACGGAGCTGGCGAACCCAGAACGCCGGTCGAGCACGGCAGAAGACTCTTCCGGCTGCAGGGCTGTGCAACGTGCCACGCCATCGGCGGAGGGATCTCACGGGGACCCGACCTGGCCGGGCTGATCCCCCGGCTTTCCGCCCGCCTGACCGACACGGCGTATCAGCATCACCTGGATTCGCTTCGGGTGGCCAGACCGGATGCGCATGCCTTTTTCGCGCCGCGGTACGAGCGTGTGCTGGGCACACAGGGCGAAGAGCGGATCAAGGCCTGGTTCGCGGAGCACCTGCGGAATCCCCGGTTCGATCACTTCACGGGACTGATGCCCGACTACGATCATTTGACGGAAGAACAGGTGGGTCGACTGACGGCCTACATATTGACTTTGCGGTAGCACAATCCTCGAAGAACGGAGACCGAAACATGACAGACGCTGGAAAGAGACACAGCAGGACGATCACCGACGGACCCTCGCGGGCCCCGGCCCGGGCCATGCTCAAGGCTTCGGGGTTCACCGACGCGGACCTGGCCCGGCCGATCATCGGGATCGCCAACACCTGGATCGAGATCGGTCCCTGCACCTACCACTTGCGTGACCTCGCCGAGTACGTGAAGGAAGGCGTCCGGGAGGCCGGCGGCACGCCCATGGAGTTTAACACCGTCTCTATCTCCGACGGGATCACCATGGGCAGCCAGGGCATGAAGGCTTCGCTGGTCAGCCGCGAGGTGATCGCCGATTCCATCGAGCTGGTCACGATCGGAAACATGTTCGACGGCCTGATCGCCCTTTCCGGCTGCGACAAGACGATACCAGGCACGGTCATGGCCCTCGGCCGGGTGAACGTGCCGTCCCTGATGCTCTACGGTGGCTCGATCATGCCGGGGAGCTTCCAGCAGCACGACGTCACGATCCAGGACGTGTTTGAGGCGGTGGGCGCCCACGCCTCGGGCAGGATGACCGACCTGGAGCTCAAGGACATGGAAGATCACGCCTGTCCGGGCGCCGGTGCCTGCGGCGGCCAGTTCACGGCCAACACCATGGCCATCGCCTTCGAGATGCTGGGGATCTCGCCCATCGGCAGCGCGAGCGTACCCGCCACCCACCCGGACAAGCCGGATGTGGGCCGCGAATGCGGACGACAGGTCATGGAACTGGTGCGAAGGAACCTCTGCCCGCGGGATATCATGACCCGGCAGGCCTTTGAAAACGCCATCGCCGCCGTGCTCACCACCGGAGGTTCCACCAACAGCGTGCTGCACCTGCTGGCCGTCGCCCAGGAGTCGGGCGTGGACCTGCAGATCGAGGATTTCGACCGGATCAGCGAGAAGACGCCGCTGCTCGCCGACCTGAAACCGGGCGGGCGGTTCGTCGCCAACGACCTGTTCGCCGCGGGCGGCAACCGGCTCGTGGCCAAGCGCATGCTGGAAGGCGGCATGCTCCACGAGGATGCAATCACCGTTTCGGGCCGGACCATCGCCGAGGAAGCCGCACAGGCGTCCGAGACGCCAGGCCAGGTGGTCGTCCGGGATCTTGGGGACCCGCTCAAGCCCACCGGCGGCTACGTGATCCTCAAGGGCAACCTTGCCCCCGAAGGCTGCGTCCTGAAGGTCGCGGGCCACGAGAAGACCCACCATCGCGGACCAGCACGGGTATTCGACTGCGAGGAAGACGCCATGGCGGAGGTGATGAACGGGGGGATACAGCCCAATGACGTGGTGGTCATCCGCTACGAGGGACCGAAGGGCGGACCGGGCATGCGGGAGATGCTGGCCGTCACCGGCGCCCTTGTCGGCCGGGGCCTGGGAGAATCGGTCGCGCTCATGACCGACGGCCGTTTTTCCGGGGCAACCCACGGCTTCATGGTTGGGCACGTCGCACCCGAAGCCGCGGTGCGCGGTCCCATCGCCGCATTGCACGACGGTGATATCGTGGTCTTTGACGTGGCGTCCCGACGCCTGGACGTGGAGTTGTCCGACGAGGCCATCGCCGAACGCCTTTCCGACTGGACCGAGCGGTCATCCCGTTTCGGCGACGGCGTCATGACCAAGTACGCCCGGCTCGTTTCTTCGGCGGCCACGGGGGCGGTAACGCGGGCCTGACCGACTACTGCACGCGCACGACGGCACTCGCCCGACAGCGATTGGCGCGTTTGTAGCCATCGGCTGAATGCGTCGCGAACAAGGGAGGGCCAGGCGGACTAGGCGGACTAAACGGGCAAGGCGGACTACAATATCCCGCGGCCGAGTGCGGACAGCAGGAGTTCCACGCCCAGTTCGGCCGTGGCATTGCCCATGTCGAGAATGGGATTCAGTTCGACCAGGTCCAGGGCGCGTAGCAGTCCGCTGTCGGCCACCGTCTCCATGAGCAGGTGGGCCTCCCGGTAGCTGAGTCCACCCTTGACCGGCGTACCCACGCCCGGCGCGATGCCGGGATCGCACACGTCGAGGTCGAAGGACACGTGCACGCCCGCCGTGCCGTCCCCCGCGAGCCCCAGCGCTTTCTGGGCTACCCGGGCCATCCCAAGCTGGTCCACATCTTTCATCGTGTAGACATGGATACCGGACTCGAGCACCAGGTTGCGTTCGGCGGGGTCGAGATTGCGTACGCCGACAAGTACGGTGTGCTCCGCTCCGACGGCTGGTCCGGCCGGACCGAAACCCGACAATTCGGCAGGTTCACCGCCCAGCAGTGCGGACAGCGCCATCCCGTGGACGTTGCCGCTCGCGCTGATGCCGGGGTTATTCATGTCCCCGTGGGCGTCCACCCAAAGCAGGCCGACGCGCTCGCCGTCGTCCCGGGCGCGCGTGGCCGTGGCCACCACCGAACCGGCGGCAAGACTGTGATCGCCGCCCAGGACGATGGGTACCGCGCCGTCGCGGTGCACGGCAAGCGCCGTATCGTACAGGTTGCGGCACACTTCCGCGATGTCTTCGATGTATTTTCTGGTGGGATCGCCCGGACTGCACAGTTCCCGGATGGGCGCGGTCAGATCGCCCCGGTCCGTCACCGTTCTCCCCAGGGCGGAGACCCGTTCGCCCACGCCGGCGATGCGCATGGCGGACGGCCCCATGTCGACGCCGCGGCGTCCCGCGCCGAGGTCGAGGGGCACTCCGATGATGTGGATAGGGTTCATCGTTCGAATCGCCTCGCCCGCTTGTTCAATATTGAACGTGTGATGATCGGACTACTGCCGGATTCTATTCTCGCACGGGCAGCTCGCCCGGCGGTGCGATGCGGCAACCGGGCAGGGTGCGGAGAAAGGCTTCCGGACCGGGCGGACAGTAGATGGCGATGATGCGCATGGGTTCCCATCCCGTGTTGATCGTTTCGTGGTACATGTCGGCGGGAATGTGGCACATCATGCCGGGTCCGACCTTCCGGCGTATCTCCTGCCCGTCTTCCTCCACCATCTGCTCGCCTTCCCCGGAAATGTAATAGAGGATCTCCTCCACGCCCGGGTGGTTGTGCCGTTCGTGCCCCTTGCCGGGCTCGAGCACGACCAGTCCCATGGTGAAGCGTTCGGTCTCTGTTACCCGGGGTTCGCTGAACCACTTGATGTTGCCCCAGTCGAACATCATGGTTTCCACGGCGTCCGGTTCTACAAATCGAAGGCCTGGTTCTGGCATGGCTGCCTCCTGAGTTAGCGCTCGGCGCGGTGCTTATACCCGCGCGACGAACTCTGTTTTCATCTGAGTCGTTTTTTATATGGCCAGTCCCTTGAAGTGGCGGACCTGTTCCGTCAGCGCCCGTTCCACGGGAAGGCGCTCGATGCTCGACGCCCCGAAGAAACCGACGACTCCGGTCGTGTTATTCAGCACGTATTCGGCGTCATCGGGTTCGGCGATCGGGCCGCCGTGGCACAATACGAGAATATCTTCCCTCACGCCGACGGCTGCGTCCCGGATGGCTTGGACCTTGACCGCGGCCTCTTCGAGCGTCATGGCCGTCTGGGCGCCGATCGTACCGCTGGTGGTCAGGCCCATGTGGGGCACGAGCACGTCCGCGCCGGCTTCGGCCATCTTCACCGCCTCCACCTCGTCGAAGACGTAGGGACAGGTGAGGAGTCCGGCCTGATGCGCCTCCGCGATCATCTCGACCTCCAGGTCGTAACCCATGTTCGTCTCTTCAAGGTTCTGCCGGAACAGCCCGTCGATCAGGCCGACCGTGGGGAAATTCTGCACACCCGAGAAGCCCTGGTCCTTGAGTTGTCGGACGAAGACGCTCATGATGCGGAAGGGATCCGTGCCGCAGACCCCCGCCAGCACGGGCGTGTCCTCCACGATGGTCAGGACCTCCTGTCCCATTTCCACCACCACCTGGTTGGCATCGCCGTAGGGCATCGTGCCGGAGAGCGAACCGCGCCCGGCCATGCGATAGCGCCCGGAGTTGTAGATGATGATGATGTCGGCGCCTCCGGCCTCCGCGCACTTGGCGGAGAGCCCCGTGCCGGCGCCCGTGCCGATGATCGGCTTGCCTTCGGATACCTGCGCCCGCAACCGCCGCAGGCATTCGTCATAGGGGATGGCCATGGTTTGCTCCGGGATATACAGGGTGATACGTGATGCGTGATGAGGTACTGTTGAAAACGTGGTTTTCGCGACTAAGAATCCGTTGGCTGTCGAACCCGTAGTATGATTCGAGTATAGGAATCCGGCGAACCAGCGTCAACGAAATTGGCGCGCGACAATGGCGTGCCGGAACAAGGGGCCGGCAATCTGATTGAATCGGCGCCGGCCGCACTGTATTTTCTTGGAAAGGAGCGCCGTCAGCGTTTCCTACCGCCCTACCGTACTGCCCTCCGAAGCAAAACCGGAGCAGGACCAGATACCCTGAGAGAGCCATCCCATGATCTGTACCGAACAACTGCGGATTACGCCAATACAGCACGGGGATGCCCATATCCTTCGATTCGAAGTCTGTGACCCGGAGCGTGGCTGGCGCACCGTTCTGTCCCACAGGGCCGTCAACAAGCACCGGCCCTGGGAAAAGGATGAGGGGACGTCAGTTGAAGACTTGGAAGTCGCGCCATCGAGTGGCGGATCCGCAGCGGTATTCACGGAAATCGCCGACCATGGTGCGAACGGGCTCATCCGTCGCGGCGAAATCGGCGAACACGGGATCGTGGAACGGATAACCGTCGAATCCGCCAACCGGCTCCGCGTCGAGGTACGCGATCGCCTCACACGTTCGGGCGTGCTCCTCGCACGGCTCATGAACCACTACTACTTCATGCCCGACGGCCGGGCGATGGGTTATGCCCTTCCTCTTGACTTCGCTTGGCTTCCGGGGCTGCACGACAACGAGGAACACGTGGCCGGCGAATGGTTCTTCCGGTCGCCCTGTGCAATCGTATTCGCCCACGGCGTCTATGCCGCCATCTTGCCCAATCTGGACCGCATGCAGGAGCACCCGGACCTGCCCCACGCCCTCGACCTGCGCGCCTGGCATCATCCCGGCAGTGGAGAGACTTACGGACTCCCCCGCATTTCCTATGGAATCTGCAGATGGAAACCGGACGGTCACGTGCTGACAGCCCGTGATGATGCCGCGCCGGTCAGCGGGACCGAGATCACCTATGGCTTTGATCTCCTGATCGGCACCGGCGAGGGTCCTGAATCGATCGTGGCCCAGGTCACGGAGTTGTTGTGGGACAAATACGGGTCGCGGTACTTGAAGGACATTCGGCCCCAGGTCATGCCCTTCGAGGAGTATGGAAAACGGTACACCTACAAGCATGAACTAAAACTATGGGCAAAGCCCGTATCTTGCGGTATTCGAAAAGGTTATGGCATCGACAACACCTTGCGCAGAGGAGTCAACTACCATGCCTGGGAGAATGACTTTCAGGCGGGCTTCGGACTCATGCATTACGGAAGGAAATGGGAGGACGACCATCTCTCTTCCATCGCCGAGGGGATGATCCATCTGCGGCTTTCTTCGCCCAGGCGAGACGGCGCTTTCCCCTGTGTATACAATGTAGATACAGCGTCCTGGGAAGGGGCCATGTACTGGACCTCGTGGCCCGCGCACCCGATTGATGGATACGACCTCCAGTCCATGGGCGTCACGGCCTGGTGGATGCTCTACTGGTATGAGCAATACCCCGATCTCGAACGCGGGTCAGAAGTACTGAACTGGATCATCGATTTCTGCCGGTTCCTGGTCGATGCCCAGCTCCCGTCCGGCGCCATCCCAACCTATTTCGACGCTCGGCTCAATCCCGCGCCACAACTGAAAGAAGACGCGCCGACGGCCATCGGCGGCGCGGTGCTGGCGAAGACCGCCCGGATCGTCGGAGATCCGGAAATGGAACGAGCCGCCGTGAAGGCCGGCGCGTTTATGAATCGGGAAATCGTACCGCGGATGAAGTTCCAGGATTTCGAACTCTTCTATTCCTGCGCGCCGAGACCCCTGTACTGGGTCGACCCGCTCAACGGGATCCCGCCGGTCAATACACTGGCCGTACAGTGGGCCGTCGACCACTTCCTGGCCCTGTACCAGCTGACGGAAGAGGGTCAGTGGCTGCGGCAGGGCGAGTACTGCCTGGGCCTGCTGTCCCTGTTTCAGCAGGTTTGGGCGCCGAACCGATTCGGCAAGGCCTATCTCTTTGGCGGTTTCGGCGTGATGAGCTGCGACGGGGAATGGAACGACGGGCGGCAATCCCGTATGGTACCCACCTACGCCGACTACTACTTGGCCACGGGCAAGATCGAATACCTCGAACGGGCCGTGGCCGCGTCCCGTTCCGCTTTCGCCGCCATGGACATGGAGGAGAACCACGCCAACGGCATCAACGACTACCGCGTCACCATGGCGGAACAGGTACAGGTGTAGCCGGGAATTGGGTTGTCCCCCGAAAGCCTCATGCACGGCGATCCCTGGGTGCATTCCGGTGAAGGCGGCGGCTGGACGGGCTTCAACTGGGGTCCCGGCGGCGGGCTCAGCGCCACGGCGTACCTTGAACGGCATTTCGGTAGTGTCTGGGTAGACGTCGCAGCGCAAAAAGTGGCAGCAATCGATGGTGTAACGGCGGAAGCGATAGGTTGGACCAACGGGCACATCGAATTGTTTGTAGGGAATGCATTACAACACCTGGCATCACCATATACCACTCTGCGTAAGATCGTAGTTAAGTTCGGCAACCTGGTTGAGGAAACTTACAGGATCAGGTTAAATGATCAGGACCTTGGCGTATTGACCAAAGAGACGCTGGAGCAGGGGCTGGAGATCGAGATCTGATGTAGATCCGATGACAGGAGGATAACAACCAGTGAAACTGTCGTCGTCGCAGCTCGAAGCATATCACCGGGATGGGTACGTCATTGTGGATTGTCCCTTTCCACAACTCCTCACCCTGAATTGTCTGCAAGCTCTGGACAAGGTAGCAGTCGACCCTGGGTCGATTACCGCGGACACCCGGCGGAATCATTTCCGGCTGGCCCCGCAGATTCCCGGTTCCTACTGGAGCGCGCTCGACCATTCCCTGCCTTTCCTGAAGATTATGCTCCATCCGGAAATCCTCGAAATGGCCAGGCATCTTGCCGGCGACGACGATGTATACCTTCGCAACGGCGGCATCAATGAACTGGCGCCTGACCACTCGTTCTGGTGGCACCGCGACAGCGAAATGGTCTACACCGAGTTCATGCACTACTTCTCGGGCGCTTCAGTCGCACAGGGCTGCCTCCGGGTCATTCCCGGCAGTCACATCGGGTCCGCCGACCGGTTCAAGGAGGAAGCGGAACGGCGGCGGCGGGAGCAGGGATTTCCCGAAGAATACTGGGTGGAAGGCCTTGCAGACGTGGAGTTGCCTGGAGAGATCCCGCTCGAGGTCAGATCGGATCAACTTATCGTACGTGATTCAAGGATCTACCACGCGACCGGGCTCAATACTTCGAAGGAAGGCAGGTCGATGAGTCACTGGCTGTTTCGCAACAGCGCCAGCGACGACCACCGGTTCCGTTTCGAGGATGTGCTTACCTCGGAACTGATTGAGGCGCTTTCACCTGAGCAGCAGGACGCGCTTTGGCTGGGCAGGGATTTCGAGATCGCTGAGGGATACCGGGAAGAACGGGAAAGGGAGAAGAGAAAGGTGATGTGGGGGGTGGTGTGAAAATAGA
>VXWP01000056.1 GCA_009835325.1 Gemmatimonadota bacterium
TTCTCCTTCTTGCCATGTTCCTGAGTGCCGGTCTCGTGCTCTCCGGTTGTGGTGACGACGAGACGGCGACGACACCCGCGCCGGCACCGCCGCCGCCACCGCCGCCAGCTCCGGAGCCGGAACCCGAGCCGGAGCCGGAACCCGAGCCGGAGCCGGAACCCGAGCCGGAGCCGACTCCGCTCCACGTCCACTTCCATATCCCGGACGGTGAGTTCCCGATGGTCCCGGACGATGAGACCGACGAGGCCAAGGCCATGGCGCACGTCAACAACGACATGGAGGTTGAGGTGAACATGACGGCCACCCTGCTCCCGATGTTCGTTGAGGGTGCCAGCCACGTGGTGCTGATCGAGGGCGAAAACATGCCCTTCACCCACGTCACCTGGGAGGCCATGCAGAGCGTGGTGGTAACCACCGGTGCTCAGTTCATGGCCACTCCGGTGCTGATTGGAGCCAACCAGGTGCCGATGCAGATCGGGGATCCGGTGTACGTGACCTGCGGTCCGTTCGCGTGCGCCGAAAGTGCCGAGCCCCCGCCGATCTCGATTGCCGACTCGGCGGTCTGCGCCGGCTGGGATCCGGAGGTCACGCTGAACGTCGGACTCGTTGACAACGACGTGTTTCCACCGGACGCCACCACTACAGCCGCAGACGACGACGGTATTGATGCTGGCTGGGTGACGAGTTCCACCGCTGCGATGACGGTCAAGCACATCTTCGCCGGCGTCGAAGACGGGATGAACTACGACGTCTCCGGTCCGGACGCCTCCAATGGCTCCAACAAGGCGCTCAAGATGGACAGGAAGAATGCGGACACCGCCGCCACCAATGAGAACAACGCCTATCGCCCCGGAATCCGGATCGCCGCTGACGACACTGCGGAGTTGAGCGACACAAACGCGAGTGCATGCGTCGCTTCGGGAACCTACGGCAACACGATCGGCTCCAATCACCGGCCGAACAACTGCTTCCGCATCATGGCCGCGGACGAGGTTAACTACTTGGGCGGCTACAGCATCGAGGTCAAGGCCAAGGGCTCCGCCGTCGGCTGGAGCGACGTGGACTGGGAGGACGATCCCTTCGAGGACCTTGAGTGTGAGTCCAAGACGTTTGTCGCGACGGACCAAGTGGATGTCTGCGAAATGTTCGCGGCCGAGGTGGACCAGGCATTGGCTGGCGGCTGGGGCGGCAGCAAGGGCACGGTCACGGTGGGCATCCAGACTACGAACACCGACGAGGTCTCCATGTGGAGCGTCGGCGTTCCCGGCGCCAGTCCGGACCGCTTCAGCACCCTCTGGTTCGACGACGATCTCGATGGCAAGATCCGGGTAGGCACCGACACCTCGGCGGGCCCGGATGGTCCGAACGACCTATACGACAGCGACAGTACCGCGCTGCGACGCGCCGGAAACATCACGACGGTCTGGAAGTCGCTCGTTGACAAGGACAACGACCCGATCCACGGCGACTTCGGCAAGCAGGATTTCGACGATCAGGCCACTACGACGGCCAGTGACGCGGCCAAGCCGGACGGCAAGGCCGACAACTATGCCGCAGACGACGATGCCCGCGCTTGCACGGACGACGACGGCGGCGACGGTTGCGACGCGAAGTGGTCCATGGATTACGAGGTTCTGTTCGCTGACGGCCTGTTCGGCTGCACGGAGAAGCGCACGCTGACGATCAGTTGCGAGTGGGATGCCAACGGCGAACTGGGCCGGTATCGCGCCGATGACCACGGCACGCCATCCCAGACAGCGGGGACAGGGGTCACGTTGGTCACCACAGGAGCGACTGGTACTCGCACGGCGGGTTACATCGGTGCCTTCGCCCAGTGCACCGCGAAGTAGGAGTCCGACTCTGAACTGATTCTTCGGAATCGCACGGGAGCCCCGGGGCCAACCGGCCCCGGGGTTTTCCTCTGTACGCGTCATGGTCGGGATGTCAGACGACCGGTGTACCCCGGCCTGACCTCGCGCCGGGACGGGGTGTCCAGGCGGCCAGTCTCGGGCCGCTGTGGAACCGTGCGGGAATCTACGGTTCAACACGGAATCAACTGGGTTTGGGCCTCGGGCGATTCCGTCGAGGTATGAAACGGCGTCGGGTGCCGGGCCGGCGTCCGTGCTTTCCGGTCGCAGCGGGTGGATTCGACCGGTTCTGCCGGTCAATTCCGGTGTTTTTGGGCCCAAACCGGTCAGAAATCGGCTCCGCGCACACCGGCGCGACGAAGACGGCCCCCATTTCACGGCCTGCGGACGAGCCGGTGGCCCTGGGCCGGAGCGGGACCGAGAAAACCGGCGGAAATTCGCCCCCCTCCCCCTGGCCGTGGCGAACCTCGGATCACACGAGTGATATGGAAAGTGATACAGGGATTTCGGTGGCAGGCGGTAACGCAAGGGGGGACATTAACTTAGCGTTGCGGTAAGGCGGTTCTCACGGACACCGGTTCTCCCGTGTGCCGGCCCGCCGAGCGTTTCGGCGGCAAGTGTTGACACCGGGTTGCACCGGCCTTCCGGCTCCGGGCCGAAACTCGCCGCATGACGCACACCACCAACGGAAAACGGACCGCCAAGGTCAAACTCA
>VXWP01000057.1 GCA_009835325.1 Gemmatimonadota bacterium
GTATTGTGACTGCGTCAGACCGTCCGGACGGTGGGGACTTTACTGTCGTGGCACAGAATTCTAAATGACATGAACAAGTAGAATGGATATGTTTATGCATGCGCATTACGATTCACATCGACGACAACCTGCACGCGGAACTGAAGAACATCGCGGCACGTACCGGCAGGACGCTGACCGCCGTCATCCATGACGCGCTACAAGACTCCCTGTCACGCCGCCGCAACGCGAAACGGCCCCCGGTCAACCTGCGGGTGTTCCACGGGACAGGGGTCATGCCCGGGGTGGACCTGAACGACTCGGCCGCGCTCCTCGACCACATGGATGATGATCAAGGTCGACCACCGGCCATTTAGTCCACGGAGACAGAAACCTTGTCCGATCTCAAGACCCGGCCCACCGACGCGAGCGTCGAAGCATTCATTGACGCGGTGGACCATCCGCGCAGGCGCGAGGACGCGCGTACATTACTGGAACTCATGCAAAGGGTGACGGGCGAAGAACCCGTGATGTGGGGACCGTCGATCGTGGGGTACGGAAGCTACCACTACCGGTACGCGAGCGGACAGGAAGCCGACTGGCCCGTCGTGGGATTCTCGCCGCGCAAACAGAACCTGTCGATTTACATCATGACCGGGTTCGAAGAATCTGACGAGTTGCTTTCCCGCCTGGGCAAGCACAAGACCGGCAAGTCCTGCCTGTACGTCAACAAGCTGGCCGACGTGGACCTGGACGTGCTGGAAAGACTGGTGCGCGCGTCCGTCGCGGAGATGAAACGAAGGTATCCGAGCTGACCGGAGAGGCGTTCCGTAATCGCTGGCTCACCTCCCGTTCTGGACGGGTTTCGCCGGGTAACAAATAGTATAAGGAGGGCCCGATTAAGTTCGATGCAGTGACCGAGTATACTTGACAGATTTTGGTTTTGGGGTTATAATTGTGGACGATCTGAAATCTACATATGCCGTGAATCAAGGTGATTCAACGGCGAAACTCTTAAACGGAGGAATCCAATGCGAGGTATATTCGTACTGCTGACCATGACCCTGGTCATGGGATGCGCAACCGAACCTGCGAACTTCGAGGAACTCGTGGAGCGGTTGAACGAGACAGAGCAGGAAATCCGCGCCAAGCAGGAAGAGATCCAGACGACGATATCGACGTTCATCGCATCTAATCCCGAGAGGCAGGTCGATGCGGAATCGTTGACCAATATGGCGCTGAATCCCGAACACGAAGCCGTCTTGAACGAAATGCTGGCCGGCGAGGAGGACGTTTCGTACCGCGGTCTCGTGCAGGAGATCATCGATACCCGGGGCGAGGTCGCGGAGCTGCAGCAGCAGATGCAGGACCTTCGAGACGATCTGCCCGCGCCTTATACGGTTGAGCGCGGCGACTCCCACATCCAGGTCGCCCTGCAGTACCTCATGGAGAATCACGGCCTATCGACGGCCGAAGCCCGCGACGTGGTTGAGCAGACCGCGTTGGTGGAGGACCTGAACGTCGGCAACCAGATCTGGTTGCTTTACAAGGACGGCATCCTCGGAACCTACGTGACGCAGGGCACGTCCGACATGTCGCCGGGCCGCGCGCAACGCATCGCCAGGGCGCGCATCAACCGTACCATCGCGACGCTGACCGACGAGCGCGACGCGGCCGAGGCACGGGCGGCTTTCATCGCCGATTCGCTGGGCCAGGTCAAGGACATGCTCGAAGAGCGGATCGTGTTCCTGCGCAGCGAAGAAGAGCGCCTCAATGGACAGATCGCGATGCTGACCGACGCCCGCGACGAGGCGCTGGCACAGCGGGACATGGAGGAACAGGCGAAGCTTGCGGCCGAGATGAAGCTGAACTCCATTTTCTTCGCCGTGAACACCATGGACCACTGGAAAGACTCGATGGTCATCAAGGATCCGTTCTTCGGCGGCCCCCGCGTGGAATCACTCTCCGGCGTGGATTTTTCCCAGTCCCAGGACCTGCGTGAAGGCACGGTACTCACGATCGAACGCTCGGCCTTCCCATCGCTGGACAGTATCAAGAAGGTGGACGTTTTCCCGCGCACCTTCAGGGACGGCCAGGACTATGTCGTCGCATTCCATCCCTCGGGCGACCGGGTATCCATCGAACTGCTCGTGCCGGATAACTTCGCCGGCCAGAACGTGCTGTTCGCCCTGAGAGACTAACGACCAGATTCCCATCGAACAGCTTGAATCATCTATACGCATCGCAGAAACGAAGGCGGGTGGCAGGCAGTCAGGCAACCCGCCTTCGCCTGCTTAGGAGCCGGGTTGCATGCAGTGGAAACAGGTACGTATCGTTCTTATTCTCGTTGTAATCTTCACCGCACTTTGGTACGTCTATCCTTCCGTAAGAACATCTGACTACTGGCAATACGCCCCCGTTCAGAACGCCCTTACCCCGGAACAGATCGATGCGATCGATGCGGATCCGCTCCTGACCGAAGCGGACCGGGCGCAGCTCAAGGAACTGAATCTCACCAAGGCCGAACGCGACCTGCTCCAGGACCAGTCCATCCGCCAGGGTCTCGACCTCCAGGGCGGCGTGCACATCAAGCTCGAGGTGGACAAGTCCAACCTGCCGGAGGAGGAAGCCGTAGACGTCGTGGAACGGGCGATGCAGGTCATCTCGAACCGCGTCAACGAATTCGGCGTCACCGAACCGATCATCCAGCAGGAGGGCGAAGACCGCATCATCGTCGAGCTGCCGGGGCTCAGGGACATCGACCGGGCCATGACGCTGATCAACCAGACCGCCCAGCTGGAGTTCAGGCTGCTGCGCGAAGGCAGCGAGCTTCGTTCGGTCGTCGAGCGCATCGACGCCCTGCTGGCAGCCCGCGATACCACGAGCGTCCCGGCGGATACGAGCGCCCTGATTCCCGAAGCGAACGTCACGGCGGAACGCAACCCCTTCCTGTCTTTGATCGACCTCTCCGACAACGAGATCATCGTACCGGCGAGCAATACCGCCCGCGTAGACGAAATCCTGGCACAACCCCAGGTGCAGAGCTTCATACCGGCCGGCGCGGAGATCCGGGCCGGCGTGGTGCGGACGACGGCCAGCGGGCAGCGCGTCAGGTCCTACTACTACATGAACGCCCAGCCGGAACTGACCGGCGCCGTACTGGCGGACGCCTTCCCGCAGACCGGTTCAGGCTCCGATATCGGCAGCATGGGCGTGGCGTCGGTGGGATTTACGACCACGGACGACGGCGCGAGGACCTTCTCCCGCGTCACGGGAAACAACATCGGCCGGCGCCTGGCAATCGTGCTGGACGGCCGGGTGTTCTCCGCGCCGGTCATCCAGGGACGCATCCCCAACGGCCGGGGCGAGATCACCGGCATCAACTCGCTGGAGGAGGCCAGGGACCTCTCCATCGTGTTGCGCGCAGGCGCCCTGCCCGCGCCCATGGAGATCATCAGCAAGTACGTCGTGGGGCCGTCCCTGGGCGAGGACGCCATCAACTCCGGCAAGTGGGCGTCGATCCTGGGCCTCATCGCCGTCATGATCTTCATGGCGGTGTATTACCGGACGGCCGGCTTCATCGCCAATTTCGCCCTGATCCTGAACCTCCTCTTCCTGCTGGCCGTCCTCGGCGCTTTCCAGGCGACGCTGACGCTGCCGGGCATCGCGGGAATCATCCTGACCATGGGCATGTCGGTGGACGCCAACATCCTCATCTTCGAACGGATCAAGGAGGAGCTCAGGGCCGGAGGGAAGACGATCCGGCAGTCCGTGGACAGCGGCTACGGGAACGCGCTCCGCACCATCGTGGACGCCAATATCACCACCCTGATCACCGCTTTTGCCCTGTACGAGTTCGGCACCGGACCCATCAAGGGATTCGCCGTGACGCTGGGTTTCGGTATCCTGATCAGCATGTTCACGGCCATCTTCATCACGCGGTCCCTCTTCGACGCGCTCATCGACCGGTGGCAGCTCGTCCAGGTCAGCATCGGCCGGACCGATCCCTTCGGGCGCCTGTTCTTCGGATTCATGCGGTTCGGCAAAGTGGCCTTCGTCATCACCTGGTGCGTGATCGTGGTCGGCCTGGGGACCATCGTCGTGCGCGGCGGGGTGAACTGGGGCGTGGACTTTCAGAGCGGGTCGCTGATCGAGCTGCAGTTCGATCCGCCGGTGCCGGTACAGGACATACGCGGCGCCCTGGGTAACGCCACCATCGAGAACCAGGCCGTCGACCTGAGCCAGAGCGAGATCAAGATGATCGGCGAGGAGGACAACATCCTGATCCGGGCGGCCGACAGCGAATGGAACGAGCAGCAGATCGCATCCGCCGTCAAGACGACGCTCCGTGAACAGTTCCCCGAGAACCTCAAGGGCAATGAAGACGACTGGCTGCGGCAGGAATACAACGTCAGCCCGAAGATCGGCAAAGAACTCACGGTCGACGCCATGGGCGCCGTGGGAGCCTCCATCATCGGCATTGTCCTCTACATCACCATTCGGTTCCGCCAGGTCAACGGGTTCCGGTTCGGGATCGGGACGATCGTCGCGCTGATCCACGACGTGCTCATCGTGCTGGCCATGCTCACCCTCGTGGGCGAGGAACTCACCATGGCGGTCGTGGCGGCCCTGCTGACCGTCGTGGGGTATTCTACGAACGACACCATCGTGGTCTACGACCGCATCAGGGAAAGCCTGGGCCGAACCCGGACGGAAGGGTTTTCGGGCGTAGTGGACCGCAGCATCAACGAATGCCTGAACCGGACCATGATGACGTCGCTCACCGTCCTCCTGGTCCTGGTCTTCCTGCTGGCCGGCAGCACGTCGACCAACTGGGGATTCGCCCTGGCGCTGACCTTCGGTGTCATCACCGGAACCTATTCCTCGATTTTCATCGCCAGCCCCATCGTGGTCTGGTGGCAGAACTGGATAGCCAAGAAGCGCGAGGAAATCCGACGCGCCAGAAAGCCATCGCGGTCGAGCGTCGCCCGCACCGGTTAGGGTCGCCCGCACCGGTCAGCTAAAGCCCGCGGATCCCATGTCGCCTGCCGAACGCATTGAAGTCCTGCGCCGGGACATCCGGTCGCACGATCACCGGTACTTCGTACTCGACGACCCGGTCATCAGCGATTACGACTACGACATGCTGGTGGCCGAGCTGCAGGACCTGGAATCGGCCCACCCCGACCTGATCACCCCCGACTCGCCCACCCAGCGCGTCGGGGGGGAACCCTCCGCTACCTTTCCCGTCGTCCGGCATCCCGTGCCCATGCTCTCCATCGGGAACACGTACAACGATGAGGAGATCCGGGACTTCGACCGCCGCATCCGCGACCTGCTGGGTCCGGATCGGGCGTACGCCTACGCGGTCGAACTGAAGATCGACGGCGTGGCCGTCAGCCTGCGCTACGAGAACGGCGCGCTGGCCCTGGGCGCCACGCGGGGGGACGGCGAGCAGGGCGACGACATCACGGCGAACCTGCGGACGATCCGGTCCATCCCCCTGCGCATTGCCGAAGAAGACCCCCTGCTCAACAACATCGAGGTGCGGGGCGAAGTGTATCTGCCCCACGACGGGTTCGAGGCGCTGAACGCCTCCCGCGCGGAACGGGAGGAGCCGCTCTTCGCGAACCCCCGCAACGCCACGTCGGGCTCGCTGAAACTCCGCGATCCCCGCGGCGTCGCCGAGCGGCCCCTGAGGGTGTTTCTCTACACGCTGCGTTTCGAGGACGAAGCCGGCGCGCTCGCGGTCCGGCCCGACCTGGACAGCCACTATCATCGGCTGCGCTGGCTGGCCGGCCAGGGGTTTCCGACCAACCGGAAAGCCCGGCGTTTCGGAGCCATAGACGAGGTGATCGGTTTCTGCCATGACTGGGAGGAACGGCGGGCCTCACTGTCCTACGACATCGACGGCATGGTCATCAAGGTGGATTCCACCTCACTGCACGGCGAACTCGGCGCCACGATGAAGAGCCCTCGCTGGGCTATCGCCAGCAAGTTCGCCGCACAACGGGCCAGGACGCGTCTCACGGACATCCGGCTCCAGGTCGGCCGCACCGGCGTGGTAACCCCGGTAGCCGAGCTCGAGCCGGTCTTCCTGGCCGGCTCGACGATCAGCCGGGCCACGCTTCACAACGAGGAAGAGATCCACCGCAAGGACCTGCGCGTCGGCGACACCGTGTGGATCGAAAAAGGCGGGGACGTCATCCCCAAGGTCGTTTCGGCCGACCTGAACGAGCGGGAGGACGGGTCGACGCCCTTCGAGATGCCGACGGCCTGTCCGGTGTGCGAAACCGCGCTCGTGCGGGTGGGCGAAGAGGTGGCGTGGCGTTGCGGGAACGCGGCCTGTCCGGCCCAGACGCAGGCGCGCGTCACCCATTTTACCGGCCGGAACGCCATGGACATCGAAGGGCTCGGTCCGGCGGTCACCGAGCAAATCCTGGGGAATGGCCTGATCGGGGACGTGGGCGACATCTACCGCCTGACCCGCGAGCAGCTCGGGACGCTGGAGCGCATGGGCGAGAAATCCGCCGGCAACCTGCTGCAGGGCATCGAGGCCAGCAAGGACCGCCCCCTCGATCGCCTCCTCTTCAGCCTGGGCATCCCCCACGTGGGCGAGCGGGCCGCCCGGCAGGTCGCCGAGCGCTTCCGCTCCATCGAAACCATCAAGGCGGCTTCGGAGGAGGAACTGGTCGCCGTTCCGGAGATCGGTCCGAAGATCGCCGAAAGCATTGTCTCTTTCTTCCGGAACGAACGGAACCTCGAGATCGTCGCGAAACTCAAGGATGCCGGCCTCCGCATGGAACTGGAAGCACCGGGCGCCGGTGCGGAAGACGGCACGGATAGCGGTGTTGAAAGCGGCACAGACTCCCAGGCGCTGGCGGACAAGATCGTCGTCATCACGGGAACGCTGTCGAACTACACCAGGGATGAGATGGCAGGCCGGATCGAAGCCGCGGGCGGGCGGGTAACGTCCAGCGTGAGCAGGAAGACGGACTACCTGGTCGCCGGCGAAAACGCCGGTTCCAAGCTGAAGAAGGCACAATCCCTCGGTGTCGAAATACTGAACGAAGAAGAAACCGAAGCCCTCCTCTCCGGGAAACGTTCCCCATGAATGCCTACGGTTGCCAGTCCATGATCCGCCCGTTGAAGCGGGTGCTGGTCAAGCGCCCGGAAGAAGCCTTCGAAAGCCAGGAACGGATCGACGGCCAGTGGCAGTCCCTGGACTACCTGGCCAGGCCGGATTATGGCCGCGCGGTGGACGAACACCGGCGGTTCACTTCCCTACTCGAAGCGGCGGGCGCCGAAGTGGCGTGCCTGCCGGCAGACGGCCGGACGGGACTGGACGCCCTCTATACCCACGATCCCGTGGCCTCGGTGACCGACCAGGGCGTGATCCTGGGCCGCATGGGCAAGGACGCCCGCATGAAAGAGCCGGACGCCCTGGCGGACTGGTTCGCCGAAGCGGACATCCCCGTGGCGGGGCGCATCGAACCGCCCGGCAGCGTCGAAGGGGGCGACGTGGTCTGGCTCAGGGACAACCTGGCCGTCATCGGGCTGACCTATCGCACCAATGGCGAAGGAATCCGGCAGTTTCAGGAACTGCTGCAGCCGCGGGGCATCGACGTGGTGGCCGTCCCCATGGTCCACTGGGACGGTCCGGGCGCGGTGCTGCACCTGATGTCCGTCATCAGCCTGTTGGATACGGACCTTGCAGTCGTCTACGAACGGCTGCTGCCCATCCCCTTCCGGGAGATGCTGGCTGCCCTGGGCATCGGCCTCGTGGCGGTGCCGGACGAGGAGTACGACAGTCTCGGCTGCAACGTGCTGGCCGTAGGACCCCGCCACGTCATCGTGCGAAGCGGTAATCCGGTTACGGTGGACCGCATGCGGAAGGCCGGCTGCCGGGTCGAAACATTTGACGGCGATCATATCTGCTACGCGGGCAGCGGCGGGCCGACCTGCCTGACGCGTCCTATACTGCGGTCATGATAACATGAACAAGTACCGGGCAGGCTTCATCGGTTGCGGCGGTATCGCCACCGCTCACGCGGACGGATACCGCCACGTGGAAAACGCCGAGATCGAACTGATCGCGGGTTCGGACATTCATCCGGAAGGGGAGAAGGCGCAGCGTCTCGCCCGGGAACACGGCATCCGGCTGTATACGGACCATTGTGAAATGCTGGAGCGGGAGCAACTCGACCTGGTGAGCGTATGCACCTGGCCCCGCGGACACTGCGAAGCCACGATCGCGGCGGCGGAAAACGGCGCGAAGGGCATCCTTTGCGAGAAACCCATGGCCGTCTCCCTGGACGAGGCCGACCGGATGATCGCGGCCTGCGAGAAAGCCGGCGCCGCCCTCGCCATCGGCCACGCCCACCGTTTTTCGCCCCAGGCCGTACAGGCGCGCGCATGGGTCCAGGCCGGAGAAATCGGACAGGTCGCCATGATCTGGGGCCACTGCACCCTCGACCTGATGAACAACGGCACCCACGTCATCGACCTGATCAGCTACCTGAACGGCGACAGCCCGCCCCGGTGGGTTATGGGCCAGATCGACCGCCGCAGCCGGATCGAAGGACGGCGAAACCATCCGGACATGCCGGCCGAAGACATGGCGATCGGGCGGGTCGGCTACGAAAACGGCGTCGTGGGATTCATCGAACTGGGCGAACGGGCGAGCCAGTCCTTCTCCTTCCGGATCATCGGGTCCGATGGCATCATCGAGGTGAACAGTCCCGACGGGCCGACGTTGAAGATGCTGTCCAGCTACCGTTCGGACGGATGGCACGTACCGCAACTGGAAGAGACCTACTCCAATGTCTGCGGCGAGCTGGAGGAACTGGTCTCCGCCGTCGAAGGCCGCGGCACCCACCGCTGCGAGGCGAAGATCGCCCGCGTAGCCCTGGAGACCATCATGGGCATCTTCGAGTCCTCCGCGCGGCGATGCGTCCTGGAGTTTCCCATCGACGCCGGTGATTTCGTCCTGGAACGCATGGTCAAAGAAGGGTTGGTGTAAATTGAACGCAGCGCACGAGAACGAACAGCAGGCCAACCGGCTGGCCCACGAAACCAGCCCCTACCTGAGGCAGCACGCCCACAATCCCGTGGACTGGTATCCCTGGGGCGAAGAAGCCCTGGAGAAAGCCCGGTCCGAAGACAAACCCGTGATGCTGTCCATCGGCTACTCCGCGTGCCACTGGTGCCACGTCATGGCCCACGAGTCCTTCGAGAACGATGAGACGGCGGAGATCATGAACCGGCTCTTCGTCAACGTCAAGGTGGACCGGGAGGAACGGCCCGACCTGGACGAGATCTACATGAACGCCGTCACCGCCATGACGGGCAGCGGCGGCTGGCCCATGACCGTCTTCCTCACGCCTGGCCTGAAACCCTTCTACGGTGGCACCTATTTCCCCCCGGACGACCGGTACGGCCGGCCCGGGTTTCCTCGCATCCTGGAGGCCGTGGCTCAGTTCTACCGGGAACGCCGGTCCGACGCCGAGGAACAGGGCGAAAAGCTTAAATCTCGTCTCGTCGAGCTGGCCGGGTTCACCTCAAGCAACGAGACCCTGGAAACGGGGCTGCTCGACAAGGCCTTCACCGGGATCGCCGCGTCCTATGACGCCACCAACGGCGGTTTCGGCACGCAGCCCAAGTTCCCCCCGTCCATGACGCTGTCCTTCCTGCTGCGCGAGCACCTCCGGTCCGGGCGGCAGTCGGCTCTCGACATGGCCGTCCATTCCCTGTCGAAGATGGGCAACGGAGGCATCTACGACCACCTGGGCGGCGGATTCCATCGCTATTCCGTCGACGCGAAATGGCTGATCCCCCACTTCGAGAAGATGCTCTACGACAACGCGCTGCTCCTGCGGACCTATACCGAGGCGTTCCAGGCCACCGGAGAACCCCTGTTCCGCAAGGTCGTTTCGGAGACGGCGTCCTACGTGATCCGCGAGATGCTGCAGCCCGGCGGCGGCTTCTACGCGACCCAGGACGCGGACAGCGAGGGCGAGGAAGGCCGGTTCTTCGTATGGACGCCGGACGAGATCAAGGCGATCCTGGGGAATGAGCAGGGCCGCCTCTTCGCCCGGTACTACGGCGTGGAAGAAGGGGGCAACTTCGAACACGGGACCAGTGTCCTGCACGTGGACGTCGGCCTGGAACCGCTGGCCGCCCACCTGCGGGTGGCCCCGGAGGAACTGCGGACGATCGTGTCGGAAGGACGCCGGACCCTCTTCGATCACCGCGAGCAACGCGTGCATCCCGGCCGGGACGAGAAGATCATGACGGACTGGAACGGGTTGATGGCCGGCAGCCTGGCCCGCGCGAGCCGCGTCTTCGGCGAACCGGCCTGGCTCGACGCGGCGGCGGATTCGATGGGGTTCGTCCTGGACGCGCTGCACGAGGACGGACGGCTCATGCATACGTTCAAGGACGGCCGCGCACGGTTCAACGGCTACCTGGACGACTACGCCTTCACGGTTTCCGCGCTCCTCGACCTCTACGAGGCGACCTTCGACCCGGCCTGGTTCGTCCAAGCAGAGGCGCTCATGAATACAACGATCGAGCGGTTCTGGGATCCGGAGGACGGCGGGTTCTTCTTCACCAGCGACGACCACGAGACGCTCATCGTCCGGTCCAAGAATCCCTACGACAACGCCATTCCCTCGGGCAACGCGGTGAGCGTGCAGAACCTGCTCCGGCTGGCCGCGTTCACCGGCCGGAACGAATACCGGGACCGGGCCGGGCAGACCCTGTCGCTCTTCACGGATTACATGGGCGCGGCGCCCGGGGGCTTCGGCCAGTTACTGTGCGGACTCTCCTGGTATCTCGACAAGCCTGTGGAGATCGCCCTGGTCGGCGCCAGGGAGGACGCCGCCACGCGGGCGATGCTGGACCTGATAGACGGCACGTTCCTGCCGAACAAGGTCGTGGCCCTGCACGATCCGTCCGGGGACGACAGCCGTGCCGGAGAACTTATCCCGCTCCTTGCCAACCGGCCGCAGATCGACGGCGCGACCACGGCCTACGTCTGCGAACAGTTCGTGTGCCAGCAGCCCGTGACCACCGTAGACGGGCTGGCCAAACTGCTTTCAGTCAATCCCCAGTAGTCGGGCTACGGCGCCCTTGCCCGCGGCCTGCTCGCGGGTGTAGTGCGCGGGCATCTGGCTGTCGGTCCAGCGTCCGGCGTTCTGCAATTCCACCAGGGTCGCGCCGCGCTGCGCGAGTTCCTGGGCAGTTCCGATGCGAAGACTGTGCCCGCTCACGCCCTTGATGCCGACCAGCTCCGCGGCGGCCTTGATAGCCAGCCGGGCGCCGTCCACCGTCAGCCGGGCATCGCTCATCCGGTCGCCCTTCAGCATCCGGCGAAAGAGAGGCCCCTCCGTGTAACCGGCTTTCTGCTGCAACTGCTGGATGGTTTCGACGGTCCGGGCGGTCAGAAAGAGGCTGGCGCCCTTCCCCTCCTGGTCGGTCTTGCTTTGAAGCAACAGGAGCCGCCCACTTCCGTCGAACTCGGTGGTGATGTGCTCGCAGTCGATGGCGACGGCTTCCCCGATCCTCAACAGGGCATCGCTCATTACACGAAACAGCGCAGCGTCACGCAGTCCGGCCAGGGTGTCGGTGGCGACGGCGTTCTGCACCATGATCTTGACCGTCTCGCGGGTCAATCCCGTTACCTGGCCGCGGCCCCGGTTTCTACCTTCGCGACGGATTCCGGCCAGCGTCCGGCTCGTCAACGGCCCCACGCTCGACGGCCGTCGATCCAGCTTCTCCCAGAAACGGACGGCCTGCACCACTACGGTTACAGAGGCCGGTGCAAGTCCCCGGGTATACAGGTACGCCAGATAGCCGGCCAGGGTAGTGTCGGTCAACGGCTGCCCATCCAGGTATTCGAACAACTTGCGCAATGCATCACCGTACGCCTTCGCCGTGTTCGGCGCGATGCTGGCTTCCAGCAACCTTGCGACATCGACGGATGATCGATCGGCCTTGTTGTCCAGGGCATGCTGTAAGGAGATGTTTTGTTGCATCGTACTTACTCAATACAAGAATTCCGACACACTCCCATGGGGGAGAGATCGCTGTTTACCTTAATTCGGACGAGACAGAGAGGATCCAGTATACTAACTCCTGTCAAATCCTGAAATGTTTGTTATTGTGATATAAATGGAGTGGTTCAACGTATTTCGGACGGGTGAGTTTTCAGGATCGATCCCGGTGCCGCAGGGCCGGGACGACCTTTCCCAGGAACGGATACGATCGGGTGTAGCGGTAGAATGCGGAGCACGTTAACCATTCACGCCAGTCTCCCTCTTGCCATTTCGTTAACTTTTTTGATAGTAAAGTACGCATGGTTTTCGGTACGGGTCAACTACTAAGTGATCGTTTATGTTTTTTTTGTGATTTAACTCCATATAAATATGAATAGACCGAGCGTAAGTGAGCGGCTGGCTTCGTCGTCTGAAGCTGGAAGCAGATGGGCACTACGCGCTAATGTTTGCTATGGGTATGGTTGGGTACGTCGGGTAGGTCGAGGACGTGAAACAGGATTGGATACAGCGGATATGAGAAAACGAGGATGTTGGACCAGCAAAGATCGTTGAACGCAGAAAAGCCCCGTACCTGCAACGGGGCTTTTCTTTTTATTGGGACCGATCGCCCTTTTCAGTGGCCGATGGCTCCTACTCAGGGCGAACGGGAAGTTGTAACGAAATGACCGAGACAAATGCAGGGCGGATCTGCTACGATGATGCTTGCCCTGTCGGGATAACTTCCGGGGGTCACTCGAAACTTGGTTTGATGGGGCGCCCGGGAAGGCACCCCATCTCACCGCAGGACTCTGTCAGCGCCCTGTCTACGGGACCCGGATTATCCCGATTAACCGTCGTCTGGCGTCGAGTCTATTACCTTCACGGTAAACCTCAGACGCGCCTCTCTCGCTCCTGTAGCCTTCAAGGATACGAAAGTTTGATATGTGCCTACTGCTACACCAGTACCAACAGAGGTTGGAGGTACAACCGTCACGGTGATAGTACCATCGGCGTTTGCGTCAGCGCCCGTAGCTCCTACACCCATGTTAGCGGCAGCGGTTCCATCCTCAGGCGCGGCAGGGGTGACCGCCAATGTCCAGGCCGTGATAAGATCATTTGAAACTATATCCCGGAGATTGACATCAAAAAGAGTTCCTGCGACTGGTGCACCAGCTTCGGTATAAGCGGGCGTATCCAACCCTTGATCCCAAACAAACTCGTTGCCATTGTTCGAGGCACTGGGATCAATAACTCTCGTGATGCTCTGACCTGTGACGTTGACAGCAATACTGCCACTCACGTCTTCCACCGTCGCCATAATCTCGGCGTCGCCGGGACCCTTGCCGGTGATCGTGCCGATGGCACCCATCATCACCAGCTTCTTCATAGCATCCTTCTTTTGCTCGACAGCGGCAACGGACTTGTCGGAACTCGACCAGGACCAATCAGAACGTGGTGCGATTACTTCGCCGTCTTCATCATGGGCCACGGCAGTTATTTCATTTACATACATCTCGCCAGCGGCCAAGTTGAGTGAACTAGGCGCCTCAGTGGCATCGTCATCTTCACCAATCATGAAAACGATCGTATCGATAGGCTTGGTAACGGTGACTTTGAGCTTACCGGCGATACCGGCCAATTCTGACGCAGCCGTGATTTCGGCCGAACCGACCCCGGCGGCTGTGATCACGCCGTCTTCCAGGGTAATGGCGTCGTCAGCATTCTTGGTAATGGCTATCGTAACCGGGATAGCATCAAGGGCTCTCCCGCTCTGCGCACCGGCAACGGCTACAATCATACTCTCTTCGCCGACCCGCATAGTGTGTGGGATGCCAGCCGAAGCATCTGCCTTATCGCCACCATCTATCGAGATGGCGACGTGGTGTGCCTGAGCCAGCTGGATGGGATCAATGCCACCGGTGTCAGGGATACCTGCCGGACCCGGAGGGCCTTGCTCACCCGGAGGACCTGGCTCACCTGGAGCGCCATCAGCGCCAGGTTCACCCGGATCGCCCTTGTCGCCCTTGTC
>VXWP01000058.1 GCA_009835325.1 Gemmatimonadota bacterium
CTAAAAAAGTGCAACAAATTTACTGGCAAAGGCAATTGGTGCTTTATATCTCCGCGGCCGAATCGTAAATTACTTGCCCGCCGACATACCAGACGCGCGTCGAGACGCTTGAAACCATCCGCATTCCGTTGCATTTATCGCCGAGCCAGTCTATGCGTCCATTTGAGAACCCATCGCGGCCTGTATCCATTTCAGGCCCCGGAACGTCGGGCTGCGGATCGGCGGGCTCCGGATCGACGGGCTTGCGCCGGCGCATGCTTGCTCCCATCACGCTGCTCCTTTCCCTGGCAGTCCTGGTCTCCTGCGGCGGGGATGGCCCAACCTCACCCGATCCCGTAGATCCGGCCCGGGCCGCCAGGATAAACGTCGTTTCCGGCGACGGGCAGCGTGCGCTTGCCGGTTCGAGTCTGCGGGAACCGGTCGTTGTCCAGGTGCTCGACGAGGAAGAGCAGCCCCTGCCCGGTGCCCTCGTCCTGTTTTCGCCCGACCACGGCGTAACCGAACCGACCACCGTCGGAACCGGACCGGACGGCATGGCCGCCACCCACTGGACGCTGGGTTCGACGACCGGAGTGCAGATGCTGACCGTCACCGCTTCGAGCGCGACCGCCAACGTGAGCGGCCACGCGATCTCCGTGGAAGACTCGCTCGACGTCCTGTTCGCGCCAGCCGAAGAGGACGAACTGTCGGCGGTCCGTGCCGACTGGGCCACGCGAGACTACTCCGCGGCCGGGGGCATGATCGAGCTTGAAGAAACCTACAGCATGGGCGGATATCCGGCCACCCTGCGGGTCGTCTCGCACCAGGTCGAGGGTTTGCGCCATTACGGCGCCATCATCGTGCCGGACGGCGCCGGCGCCGGAGAACTCCCCATTATTGTATACGCCCATGGCGGCGACGGCGGCGTGTCGGTGGAAAGCACGCTATTCATACTGACCGTCGCCCTCGGTGAAATGACGGATGACTTCGTCTATGTGATCCCGTCGTTCCGGGACGAACCGCTCAGATACGATGACCGGTCCTGGCTGTCGGACGGTCCGGCCAGTCCGTGGGACCGCGACGTGGACGACGCCCTGTCGCTGGTCAATCTAACCATGGAGACAATACCGGAAGCCCAGACCGACCGGTACATCGTAGCGGGCGCCAGCAGAGGTGGCGGCGTGGCCATGCTGATGGGGATCCGGGACGAGCGTATCGCGGGCGTCATAACGTTCTTCGGACCAACGGATTTCCAGAACGAATGGGCGCGGGACATCGCCAGTCTCCTGGTGAGGGGTGTGACCGTCGATTTGCCCGGTGTAGAACACCTGCGGGCCACTTACCTCGTACCGTGGTGGACAGGGGACGTTACGCTCCAGGATGCCCGGCTGGCGCTCATCCGCCGGTCCGCCGTCCTGTTTGCCGAGGATCTGCCCCCGCTGCAGGTCCACCACGGCGACATGGACGGGGTGGTCTCCGTAACCCAGGCGGAATCCATGATCCGGGCCATGACGGAGATCGGTCGCGGACCGCCCGAGTTCGAGGCTTATATCTATCCGGGTGCAACGCACGAAATCACGTCGATGCCAAGTGCGATTCCCCGTGCCGTGGTTTTCTTGCGCAATCTACTTGGAACATATGGCGACTAACCCGGGAAACGGCTGGCGTGGCGGCTTGCAAGGGCGCTTGAGCGCGTCATGAGGTGGACATGGGACTCCAGGTCGGTATGGTCGGCACGGGTGCGTTCGCACAGTCTTTCATTCCTCTTTTCAAGGCGCATCCGCAGGTCGAACGTGTGGTGCTGTGCGACCTGGATGAAGAGAAAAGGGCGGCTGCGGCCGCCCGTTTCGAGATCAGCGACACCAGTACCTCCCTCGATGCCCTCTGCGAATCCGCCGTGGACGCCGTGTGCCTCTTTACCCAGAACTGGCTTCACGGTCCCCAGGCCGTCCAGGCCCTGGAAGCCGGAAAACATGTGTATTCGGCCGTGCCGCCGGGGATCAGCGTAGCCGAAATCGAGAACCTGGTGGCCGCGGCCAGGTCCTCGGGCGCGGTCTACATGCTCGGCGAGACCAGCTACTATTATCCCGGCGTGCTGTATTGCCGGGAACAGTTTGCGCGGGGCGCTTTCGGCCGGATCGTATACGGCCAGGCGGAATACTACCATGACTGGGACCACGGCCTCTACGACGTGGCGCGCTGGCGCGGCGGCGAGAACTGGCGGGAGACGGCCGGCATACCGCCCATGTACTACCCCACGCATTCGACGAGCCAGGTCATTTCCGTCACCGGCGCGCGCATGACCCGGGTATCCTGCCAGGGATTTCGAGACACCCACGAGGACGGGATTTACGAGGCCAATGACTGGGCCAATCCCTTCAGCAACCAGAGCGCGCTGTACAGCATGTCCGACGGGAGTGTCTGCCGCATCAACGAGTTCCGGCGCGTGGGCCATCCGGGATGCGTGCGCATGGGACTTCAGGGGACCGAGGGCGGCTTCGAGCAGACCGCCGCAGGCGCGTCCTGGCTTAGGAAGGACGGGACCCGCGTGGAACCCCTCGACGACCTGCTCGCCTGCACCGGCCAGCCTGTGCCGGGAAGCGTTGCGATGGGAAGCGATCCGATGGGCAAGGTGACCGCTTCCGACGGCACCCACTTAGGCGCCTCCGCCGTGCACCCGGTCGAACGGCTGCCTGAGGTATTCGCCGGACTGCCCAATGGCCATGCGGGCAGCCACCAGTTCCTCGTCGACGACTTCATGATGGCCTGCGTGAACGGTTCCCTGCCCCCCAACAACGCCTGGGACGCGGCCAGGTACATGATTCCCGGTCTGACGGCCCATGAGTCCGCACTCCACGGGGGCGCACTGCTCGAGGTACCTGATCTCGGCGATCCGCCTGGCGCAGATTGACTCCGTTCCGGAACAATGCGCGGCGCTTCGCGTTAGTATTCAATACGGCGTTTCGCATGACTACGTAAAATCCAGAAACCCTCGGGCCGGAATCTTGAACGAACCCTTGTTTGAAAATGCAATCGCGCGGTGGCGGACCTACGTTGAACGGCATGGATCGCTTCCGGCGACCGAGCTGGATGAGCTCGAAGAACGGCTGAGGGTCCAGGCAGACGACCTGTTGCGGCTCGGTCTTTCGGCCGCAGAAGCCTTCCAGGTCGCGGCGGGGCGGATCGGCCGCGACGACACGGCGACACGCGCTTTCGTCCAGGATCACGCGGCGCAGTTGATGGGTGCTGCAGCTGACCAACCGGCCACGGACGAAACCGGTAGATTCGACGTAACCGACAAAAACGACGTAGCCGATCGAAGCGATGTAGCCGGTATATACAATGTAGATACGCCAAGATCTGGTTCGCAGGGATCTGGTTCGCAGGGATCTGGTTCAGAACCGGCTGCGGGCGCAATCCACGCCGCTACAGAGATCGCCAAACCCGGGTTGACGGAATTCGTCTTCGTCCTTTGTCTGGCCGCCGGCGCGGCTATGGCGATCAAGGTCCCCGCGCTGTTCGGTTACGCTTTCGACGACGATGACGTCAACCAGTTCTATGCACTGAACATCAGTTTCTTCGCGTTTCCGTTTGTGACGGTGTATTTCGCCTGGAAACGCGGGATGGCCTTCGCCCGGTGGGGCTGGTTAATACCGCCCTTCCTCGTGGCCATGCTGCTGTGTAATGTATTTCCCTTCGAGCCGGGCGGCGATACCGCAGTACTCACCACGTTGCATGTGCCCATCGCCCTGTGGCTCGTCGTCGGCTTCGCATATACCGGGGGTGACTGGCGGACGCGCGGGTTGCGCATGGATTTCGTCCGGTTCAGCGGACAGCTCTTCATCCTGTACGTGCTCATCGCCCTGGGCGGCGGCGTGCTCACCGGCATTACGCTGACGGTGTTTAACGCGCTGGGCGTGGACCTGCGATGGGCCGCCGCGTCGTGGATCATTCCGTGCGGAGCGATGGGCGCGTTCGTCTTGGCGGCCTGGCTCGTGGATACCGGGCAGGGCGCCATCGAGCAGGTGGCGCCGGTGCTCACGCGGATATTCACACCACTGTTCACGCTGATGCTTCTGTCCTTTCTCGCGGTCCTGGTGTGGACCGGAAAAGGGATCGACGTGCAGCGCGAGATGTTGATCGCCTTCGATGCGCTGCTCATCGTCGTCCTGGGTCTCGTGCTGTATTCGGTCTCGGCAAGAGACCCCGTGGCGCCGCCGGGCGTATATGACGGCCTGCAGATCGCGCTTGTTTCAGCCGCCCTGGTCGTAGACGTCCTCGTGCTGGCGGCCATGACGGCGCGCATCAGCGATTTCGGGGTCACGCCGAACCGAATGTGGGCCATGGGACTGAACATCATCCTGTTCGTCAACCTGACGTGGACGGCCCGCCTGTACTTCGGATTCCTGCGACGGCGGAGGCCGTTCTCCGCCGTGGAACGCTGGCAGACGGACTATCTCCCCGTTTTCTCCGTGTGGGCGGCCTTCGTCGTGGCCGTTTTTCCGCTGATCTTTGGGTACCGTTGACACGCGGCCACACGCGCACCACGAATCGGCACACCGTCGAGTGCGCCACACGCACACCAAGAGTCCAATTTCGTAACCAGCATTGGAGTTCATGATGGATAACCGGACGGGAACGCTGGCGGCCGGAACGTTCAAGCCCTATGACCAGGAAACGCATTTGAGTAGCCTGTATGAAAACGTCTCCGGGACGTACGCCTTCAGGGCGACGGATCCGGAAGGCCTGTCCGCCTGGCAGGCCGCCTTTCGCCCGAAACTGCGGGAAGCACTCGGCCTGGACAACATGGCTTCCGACCTCTCGGGCTACGTGCCGAAGGCGGAGCGGCTCGAATCAGCGGACCTGGGCAGCCATGTCCGGGAACGCTGGTATCTCTGGGTCGAACCGACTGTGCCGCTGCCATTCTACCTCCTGTTGCCGAATGGCGTGAAGTGCGCAGACACAGGTACAGGTTCAGACGCAGGCACAGAAGGGCTGGACCGCAACGAGGCACGCCCCCTGGTCCTCGTGCCCCATGGCCACAATCATCCCCACATCTACGTCGGCATTTCCCGGGACGCGGCGGAAGAGGCGCACATGATGGAGGGCGAGCGCGACATCGCCCGGCAGGCGGCCGCCGAGGAGGGGTACATCGTCATCGCGCCGACCACGCGGGCCTTCGGGGAAACGCGCACCGCGAAAGACATCGAGGCCGATAGAGTACACTCCTGCCGCGACCAACTCGTCCACGACCTGCTGCTCGGGAGAACGCCCATCGGCGAACGTGTGTGGGATACGTCCCGCCTGATCGACTGGGCGGTCGCCAATCTGCCCATTGACGCCGGCCGCATAGCCATCACGGGCAACTCGGGCGGCGGTACGATATCGCTTTTCGCCTCGGCCTGCGACACCCGTATCGCCCTCTCCATGCCGGGGTGCTATTTCTGCACGTTCGTGGGCAGCATCGGGACGATCCATCACTGTGAATGCAACTACGTGCCCGGTTTGCTGCGGCTGGGAGAAATGTACGACGTGGCCGGTTTGATCGCTCCACGCCCCTTCTGTGCCATCGCCGGCCGGCACGACCCCATCTTTCCCATCGCCCACGTCCACGCCGCCTTCGACCGGCTCAAGGCCGTCTACGCGGTCGCCGGCGCTTCGGATAAATGCGAGCTGGCCGTCGGAGAAGGCGGCCACCGGTTCTTCAAGACGCCGGCCTGGGATTTCGTGCGCCGGCATTTCGGCGCGCGGGCCTGAACCGGGGAAGCTCGAAACCTCACCGGCACCCGGGCAAGGCGCGCGGCCGGGCAATCAACCGGTTTCGAACTGCCGGCCGCGGCTAACGCGCGGAAAACGCTTGTAAACGACCAGCCAGATCATATAGTTTCCTCAGACATCAGGATAGCAGACTACCGGTCATCAAGGAGCGCATCATGGAAAGCGCCACGGTTCGAATCGATCCTCGGGAAGAGATCGGATTCATGCACGTCGACGAGACGGACTTCGGGTCATTCACGACGGCCCAGCGCATCCGTCACTTCGAAGTCGAAGGCTACGTGCTTCTACCGGATATGCTCGACGCCGATCACATCGCACGGCTTAAGGCCGAACTGGCCAATGTGCCCATGGAATGCAAGGACTACAGCGACTGCCAGACCTACTGCCTGGAGGCCCAGTGGCGCAGTCCGGCCATGTGCGCCTTGATCGGGCATCCGCCCATGATCGAGTTCCTCGAAGCGCTGATGGGTGCGGATATCGTGTTTACGCGAGGCCTGTTCACGCGGACCCTGTCGGGTTCGCCGCCCATTTCCATGCACACGGACGGCCAGCCCTACGGCTCATCCATTTTCAGCTACGAGGGCAGTTCGCCCCGTCTGGTTCGGGTGCTTTACTACCTGGACGATTTGCCGGCGGAAAGGGCGCCGTTCCGGGTGGTTCCACGCTCGCACCTGTCCTTTCACGCCCATGGCAACCCCTACGTGCGTTACAAGTCCCATCCCCAGGAGGTGACCCTCTGCGCGAAAGCGGGATCGGCCCTGGTCATTCCCAAGGACGTTTTTCACGGTACCCATCCCAACCGCGACACGGTGCCCCGGGAACTGATCCAGTTCGGTTACCGGCCGGCCTGGTCCGGGCCCGTCCAGCCGATGGAGGAGTGGGATCCCGGGGACGTCGCCGCCGCGCCTGCACAGGCCAGGCCCTTCCTGCAGAGCCTGAATACGACCGGCCTGGAGTGGCAGCAGCCGCACAAGCCGAAGGGGATGAAGAGCGAAGCGCCGGGAATCAATCCGGACAGGTGGGGTGATTGATCGAACTCGACGCTTGTCGACCGTCAACATACGGAACAACGGGAGGCGGACGTCTCCGGACAAGGACAAAGGGATGAAGTGTAGCAACTACAACTGCCTCAAGCGATTCGCGGTATGTTTTATGATGTCGTTGGCCGCGGCGTCTACGGTATCCACGGCCTCCGCCCAGACCGAGTTCCACCTGCAGGTGGGAAAGCTGAGGAATCCCTTCGCGAAAAGGAGCGTGCAGTCCCTGGTGCTCACCGTGCAGCAGGCCTCCCAATGGAAGCTCGGGGACAGTTTCTTCTTCCTTGACTATTTGATCGACCGGGAAAGGGACGGATTCAACGACCGTGATTTCTACGCCGAGTGGTATCCGACGCTCAGTATCGGCAAAATGCAGCAGTCTGGTGCCAGCCTGGGACTCATTTCCGACCTGGCGATCATTGCGGGAATCAACATGGGCGGCGACGCGAAAGTGTTCAAGTTTCTGCCTGGATTCAGGGCGTCCTGGGATATCCCCGGATTCCTGTTCCTGAACACCGATCTCACGGCCTACATCGACCAGAACTTCGGCGTGGCAAAGGGCGGTGCGCCGAAGGAAGGGCACAGTTTCGTGTTTGACGTAAACTGGGCCGCCCCTTTTGATATCGGCCAGCATTCCTTCGCCTTCATGGGCCACGCGGAGTACATCGGGAGCCGGTCCAACGAACTCGGCGGCCGGCACGACGCATCGATACTCGCGCAGCCGCAGTTCGTCTGGGACATCGGCCGGGCCGCGGCCGGCGAACCCAATCAGTTGCTGCTCGGATTCGAGTACCAGTACTGGAGAAACAAAATCGGCACGGACGACGACGAGAACACCATTCAGTTCCTGGTGGTCTGGCGTCTCTAGTCCTGTCCGTGGTGCCGAATCCATAGTCCACTTTTTTAAAAAGAGGCGGGTGCCGCCGGCGACCCATCGGTCACCGGAACGCCCGCCAAGCCATAGGACTACCTGATGAAAGCCGCCGTAATGGACGCCTTCGGATCACCCCTCGAGGTGCGGGAAGTTCCCGATCCCGTGCCGTCGGAGGACGGCGTCGTGATCGAGGTGCGGGCCAACGGGATCTGCCGGAGCGACTGGCACGGATGGATGGGACACGACCCGTCAATCAAGCTGCCTCACGTACCGGGTCACGAATTCGCAGGGGTGGTCGTTGAGAAGGGCGGCCAGGTGCGCAACTGGCGGGTCGGCGACCGGGTGACCGTGCCCTTCTGCGGCGGATGCGGCACCTGCGCGCAGTGCCTGGCCGGCCATCACCATATCTGCGACAACGAGTACCAGCCGGGGTTTACCGGTTGGGGCGCCTTCGCCGGATACGTAGCCATGCCCTACGCCGACGTGAATCTCGTGGGCCTGCCCGATGACCTGGACTTCGTCGAGGCCGCTAGCCTGGGTTGCCGGTTCATGACGGCGTTCCGCGGCGTGGTGGACCAGGGCCGGGTGAACGGCGGTGATTTCGTGGCCATTCATGGATGCGGCGGGGTCGGGCTGTCGGCGACCATGATTGCGGCGGCCGTGGGAGCCGAGGTGATCGCCGTGGACATCGACGAGACCCGGTTGCAGCTGGCGCGGGACTTCGGCGCACGCATGACGGTGAATGCAAAGACCAGTTCCGACGTAGTCAGAGAAATACGGCAGAAGACAGGCGGCGGCGCCCTGGTCTCCATCGACGCCCTCGGGAGCAAAATCACCAGCCGCAATTCCATCCGGTGCCTGCGCAAGCGGGGCCGCCACGTGCAGATCGGCCTGACCCTGGCGGACGAGGCCGATGTCCCGATCCCCATGAACGCGGTCATTGCCAAGGAACTCGAAATCGTGGGCAGCCACGGCATGCCGGCCCATCGGTTTGCCGACCTGCTGCGCATGGTCACCTCCGGCGCGCTTCAGCCCGGCCGCCTGGTCGGCAAGACCGTCGCACTCGATGAGGCCGGCGCCGAGCTGGAAGCCATGGGCCGGTTCAGCCAGACCGGTGTAACGGTCATCGACCGGTTCTGACGAAAGGAATACGCATGGCCGAGAAGGACATCGTTGCCCTCGAACGACAGATCTTCGAACTCACCGCTAAGCTGAACGCGTTGCGGCGGGACAATGCCCCCGGTCCGGTGCCAAACTATCGGTTCGACACCCTGACCGGAGAGGTCTCCCTGCTCGACCTGTTCGCCGGCCGCGACCGCCTGCTGGCCATCCACAACATGGGACAGGGTTGCCGGTACTGCACGCTGTGGGCGGACGGATTCAACGGCATGCTGGCCCATCTCGAGGACGCCATGTCCGTCGTGCTGTTGTCCGGTGATCCCCCCGCCCTGCAGCGTGACTTCGCCAATTCTCGGAACTGGCGCTTTCGCCTCGCTTCCCACGGGGGCGGCGCGTATATCGTCGAACAGACGGTGATGGAGGGCGTGGAGAACATGCCCGGCGCGGTGATCTACGAACGGCAGGGCGACCAGGTGCTGCGAAAGAACAGCTGCGTGTTCGGCCCCGGCGACCTGTACTGCTCCCTCTGGAACCTGTTGGGTCTTGCGGGCCTCGGCGAAGCGGAATGGACCCCGCAGTACCGGTACTGGCGCCAGCCCGGGAAGATGGATGACGGCGGCGCGAACCTGCTCGAATAGCGGTTTGCTCAGGTTCAGCGGCTGGCTCCGGGACACCGGAAGCCTTGGTGCGCGACAGGGCTGTGGGAGGTACGGTGCGCGACAGTCCAGCCATCAGACTGTTCCACGAAAACTGGTTCCTTCGTGAAGCGCAGTTGCCGGAGATTACCCTGGCGGAAAAGCGCCTCATTGAAGCCGCCATGGGACCGGACCCCGGTCGTTGGGATGGCCAGCCGGACCTGGCGCGGATGACCGCGATCCTTGCCGGAAATCCGGACGTGCTCGATCGCATTGGCGCCCACCTGCTTACCGTCATCGTCGGCATGCGCGGCTGTGGAGGCGCGGTGTCCTTCCTGCTTGATCGCGGCGTGCCGTTCAACATCGATACCCGTTCCTACAACGTACTCCACGAAGCGGCCTGGGCGGGTTCCGCAGATACGCTCGAAGCCGTATTCACTTCGGGCGCGGCGGACGCCACCCCGGTGTCCGTCGACAAGCCCCATACGGGCTGGCCCGCGAACCTGTCCCTCATGTACTGGGCCGCCTGGGGCGGGTTTCCAGAAGTCGCCAGGCTCCTGATCGATTACGGCGTCGGGATACATCACGAACGGCCGATCAAGGGCAACGGGGAGCGGGGCGTGACGTCCCTGCACGAGGCCGTTTCTCCCGGACTCTGGGGCGACGACGAATCACCGAGGAACCAGGGCAAGCGTGAAGTCGCCCGCATGCTGATCGAGGACGGCGCGGCCTACGATGCGTGTGCGGCGGCGGGATTGGACGACACCGGTCGTCTTAAAGCGCTCCAGGCCTTCAAACCCGATCTCGCAGACACGACTGGCCCCTACGGGATGACCCCCTTGCACTGGGCGTCGAGGGCGGGTTCGCTGGATAGTCTGCGGTGGCTGCTGGACCACGGCGCGGAGGTCGATACGCGGAACGATGCCCATCGCACGTCCATACAACTTGCGTCCGAATGCGGCCGGGCAGAGGCCGTGAAGCTGCTGGCGGCAGCAGGTGCCGACCTGGACACGCAGGATCGCAAAGGCCGCACTCCGCTCCATCGCGCAACGTACGAAGGACACGCCGAGGCCGCGGAAGCGCTCCTCGCCGCGGGTGCGGACACGACCGTGCTGAACAGGAACGGCAAAACCGCCTTCGAAATCGCACGGAAGGGTGCTTCCTATCTCAAGAAACGAACCTGATGTCCGTCTACCCCGAGGTGCAGCCATGAACGTCCTGCTCAGGATGAATCTGATCGAACCCCTCGTCGACAAGATCAGCCGGGTCGACCAGAAAGTACGGGTGATAAGGGTGGATACGGAAGAGGAGGCGCTGGCCGTCATGCCGGAGATCGAAGTGGTCTGCGGCGAGATCACCCGGGCCCTCTTCGCGCGAAGGAGAAAGCTCGCCTGGATCCAGAGCTGGGGCGCCGGTGTGGACGGACTGCTCTATCCCGAACTGGTGGAGAGCGACGTGGTGCTATGCAGTTCGAAGGGCTTCGTGGGCGTGCACCTGGCCGATCACGGCATGGCGCTTCTGCTCGCGCTGACCCGGGGCATCCACACCGCGATCCGCAATCCGGGCTGGGAGCCGCGCTGGCCTATTCGCGACGCCTCGTGGGAACTGGTGGACCGGACCATGGGTATCGTCGGTCTGGGCGGAACCGGCCGTGAATTGGCCAGGCGGGCGGCCGCTTTCGGCATGCGCGTCGTCGCCGTGGATCCGGAGAAGGTGGAAGTGCCGCCCGAAGTGGAAGCCTGCTGGGGCATGGACCGGTTCCATGCGCTCCTGGAACAGTCGGACGTCGTCGCGGTTTGCGCGCCTTTGACGGCGGAAACGGAGGGGCTGTTCGACCGGGCCGCCTTCGCCCGCATGCCGGACCATGCGCTGTTGATTAACGTCACCCGGGGCAGGATCGTCGACGAAACGGCCCTGCTGGAAGCGCTGGAAGGCAACCTTATCGGCGGCGCGGGCCTGGACGTGGTGCCCCAGGAGCCGCTGCCCGAAGATCACCCGCTGTGGAATATGGATAACGTGGTGATTACGCCCCATACCGCCGGGGGATCTCCCAACCGGGACGGCCGGTGCGTGGCCCTGTTCTGCGAGAACCTGCGTCGTTACCTGGATGGAAGGCCGCTGGTGAGCGTGATCGACAAGCGCAAGGGGTACTGAATCAGTGGCGGTGTACCACCCCGTGGTCGTGCGCGGTGTGGTAGTGGTGGGCAAGCAGGTCCGCGCCGAAATCGTTCGTCGGGTTGCGCCATACCGTGTGCACGTGGTTGGCGTCGTTCTGCACGTTGTCGTATTCCACCAGGAACCGTCCGCCCTGCAGGCGGTAGTAGTGAGGTTGCCGGGCTTCGAGGCCGCCCGCCCAGGCCAGGTGGACGTCGCCCACGCCGTGCGTCTTTAACAGGTCGGATTCGATCTCGGCGACGGCGTCGGGCATGCGGTGAATGTACTCGCCGATGAGGGTCTCCAGCATCTCCCGCTGACCGTCGTTCATGCCTGCGCCGGCGAGGCCGCGGGGCGTTTCCGTGTAGCGAACCGTATCATAGGGCACGTCCGTTCGGGCCAGCCGGTCCGGTTTCTCCCTGTTTTCCGTTATAAAGCGCTGATTCACCGTGACGATATCCCCCGGCGGAACCGTTGCGATCAGCGCGCTGTGCTGTTGTTCCTCGTCCAGGGCGCGCACCAGTTCCCGCGCCAGGTCTTCCACGTTGCCCAGGGGCCGGAGCGAACTGACGCCGTTGAGCGCGGCCGATGCCGGATTCGCCCCGAAGAAGAAGGGGGTGGGCGCGACGATCTTTCCCCCGGCGATGGTATAGTTGATGGAAACGTGATGCCCCTCGAATTTCCATCCCCAGGGATCGTGGTCCGATGGCGTGCCGAACAGGGACACGTAGTAATCGGAAGGATCCCGCCAGTTGCCCGATGACCAGCCCTCACGGGCATCCAGCGTGGCTTCCAGGCCCATGATGGTCGTTGTGGTGGCGTATCCCGTGCCGCTCACTCCGGAGGCGACGAGTTGCATGGCCCGGCGCCGCTGACCCCGGTCCATCTCGCCGAGCGGCAGGCCTTTTCGCGCCAGGGGCACGTAGTCCCAGAAGGTGCGCGCGTCCTCGTCTTCGAAGGGGAAGAGCGCTTTCGCCCGCTGATCCGGGGCCAGGACGGCCGTGAAATTGGCGGCCGCTTCTCCCATCCGTCGAACCAGGCCCTGGATGTGTGCGCTGGTCAGTAAACCGTTATGGTCGTCGCTCATTTTGGTCTCCAATCACTTCAGATCCGGAAAGCGCAGGAACCGCTTGGCCGTGCCGCCCATGATCGCCTCGTGTTCGTGGGGCTTGATTTCGGGTATGGTCTCCTCGACCAGTTTCGCCAGCTTGTCGTAGCCGGGTTCTTCGTAGATCCATGGGAAGTCGGTCGCCCACATGAGGCGGTCGGCCCCGAAGGTGCCCAGGAAGTTTTTCTGCCATCCCGCGAGATCAGGGTAGGGGTACGGTTCTTTGCTGAAGGCGTAATGGCCCGACAGCTTCATCGTCACGTTTTCGTAGGTGCTCAGCCTGTGCGTGGTGTGGAAAGCCGGGTTATAGGGCACGATATCGATCTGCGGCCGTCCCCACTGGTCAGTCCGGCCCTTGCCCAGTCCCGGGCAGATGCCCAGGTGGTTGATGACGACGCGCACCTGGGGAAAGGCGTCGACGAGCCAGGCGATCAGGTGGGCGTCCGCCGCCCGCACGTACAGCCAGAGGACGAGGTCCTTTTCCGCAGCGTGCCGCCAGATGGGGTAGGTCGTGAACGTGCGTACGTCTACGGGATCAAAGGGATCCGGGGGGCCGCCGACCATGCCGAGGCGAAAACCCACGATCCCCGTACCGTCCGATAGCCGGTCCATGTGCTCCTCCGGCGCGCCGTAGGCCGCCTCGGGAATGAGCCCGATGCCCAGAAAGCGATCGGGATAAGACCTGAGGCAATGGAGCAGGTAGGCGTGTTGCGCCACGCTCGTGCCGCCGATCTGCACCAGCATGGCCTGGTCGACGTCGCTGGCGGCCATGTAGGTCATCAGCTTTTCAACCGTTTCTTCCCGTTCCGGCGGCGTGTTGCCGCTTGCTTCTCTCGGAAATTCACTGGTCACCTTCGCGAACACGTGACCGTGGGCATCAATACGCGGCATGCGGTTTCCTGCCTATGCCATCCCGAACAGCCGGCGCCGGTCCGGCGTGTTCAGCGACGGAGCGATGTGGGCGTACCGTCCGGGGTCGATTTTCCCGGGCGTACGCTTTTCGTAGGTAAGGATGATCGACTTCCGGGGAATACCGGTGTGGTTTTCCATGGCCACGTGCCATCCGTAGGTATTGAACATGACGGCCGTGCCCGCCCTGCCTGGGAACCGCCTGTGGCCCGGCATGGCTTCGAGGTTCTTCACCCGGGGATACGGCCCCGCGCCGGGCCGGTGGCTGCCCGGGACGTAGGCGAATTCCCCTCCGCCGCGCTCGACATCGTTTACATAGACCTGCACCTTGATATGGAGAGGATGGTCGGGACGGACATCGGGATGCCACCCCGTGTAGCCCATGGGCCAGAGCGGCGCAGTCCGGACCTGCTCGCCAATGAAGATCATGTCGTCTTCGGTAAAGGCCCTGACGTATTCGAAGTAACGCGGCCGGTCGAGGATGTCGAGGAAGACCTCGTCCTTTTCCAATACGTTCGGTATGTCGTAATAGGTCGCCGCCAGTTCACCCCGGGCGACGCCGACGAGCCAATCTTCCTTGCAGGCAGCGGCCCAGTGGTCGAAGGCCTTTTGGAGTCGATCCAGCATCTCGCCCCGGATCGCGTCCTCGAAGACGAGATAACCATCTTCCTCCCACTGTTTCCGTTCCGCCGGGGTGGGGCCGGATTCCATGGTCATTCGGGGCTTCTTTCTTCTCGATTCAGATCGTGGTGCGGGTATAGACCGGAATCAACAGTAACGGTTCGACACTGTCAAGCGCGACGGCTGCCGTTTTGCAGTGTGTCGCGTCGCAGCTGTCCAGCGCGACGGTTCGCTGCCGACTTTCGTGACTGCGGTGCCCGCAGGATTTCCTTCTTGCCCAGTTCTTCCTCATCTGCCTATCTTCAGCGTGCGTACGACCGCTCAGGAAAGGAGAAACGCTTGAAGATCGAAGCCGTGGAATCCCTTGCGATCCCCGAGTTAAAAGTGATTCGCTTTGGCCGATTCAGGGATGACCGGGGGTACTTCACCGAATCCTACCGGCTGGGGGATCTCTCCAGCAACCCGGACACGGCGTTTCTTCGTGATGTCCGATTTCTACAGATCAACGAGAGCTTCTCCCGCGCCGGCGTGGTCCGAGGCCTCCATTTCCAGTGGAACCCCCACATGGGAAAGCTGGTTAGGGCTGCCAGGGGCCGCATCGTGGACCTGGCACTGGATATCCGGCTGGGTTCGCCTACCCTGGGCAGGATCGTTGCACGCGATATTTCGGAGGATCCCGACGCGGACCACGCCGAGTGGATCTGGGTGCCGCCGGGATTCGCCCACGGCTTCTTCTGCCCGACAGACTGCATCCTGGAGTACCTGTGCAGCGGAGAGTACAGCCCCGGCAACGAGGCCGGCATCTCGCCCCTGGCACCCGACCTGGATTGGTCGCTTTGCGATCGCGCGATGAAGCGTGCCTTTGACGAGATAGTCGTGGGTGAAGCCATCCTGTCCGAGAAGGACCGGGACGCGTTCTCAATGAGCGACTGGCTGGCGGATGAACGGTCCGCGAACTTTACATACTGAAAGCACAGCAATGTCGTCGTACAGCAACAATGCCACGACGTAATACATGCTTCAATGAATGGGAGAACCTCTATGACATCGGATCAACCGTCACTCTGGTCGGACATTCGAGGACTCGTCTTCTTCGGCTGGATCGTCGCGGCGACGCGCCTGCTGCTGGATTTCGTCGCACCCGATCAGTCCATGTTCATCGGCGTCTACTTCCTGATGCCCCTGGCCTACCTGTACTACGGGTTAAAAGGCAGGTGGGACCATTTGGCCTGGAGGAGGGTGGCGGGATCGCTCATCGTGGTGGTGTTCCTGGTCTGGTTCATTCCGAACCTGATTTCTTACAGTACCGCGTTTTTCGTCGGGCTGGAGCACGGCCGGTTCTCGCCGGAGAACTCCGGGAGAGTACTCGACTATGAGGGTCCGGTCATGACGATATTGAACGGCGGTATGGTTGCGGGGGGCACCTTCGTCGCCGGATCGGTCTGGAGCGTCTCGCTGGGCACGCTGTTCATCTGGCTGCCGGGAGCGATGCGAAGGCGGCAGGCTCGAGTCTGACACGTCCCTAAAACCCGATTTCCCGCAGGTACTCCAGCGTCCGCTTCGCGATCGGGAAGGGTTTGTCGAAAGGCGCAGGATACATGTCCTGTTCCACGATGGCGTAACCATCGTAGTCGAACCGCTTCAGCAGCCCAAGCAAAGCCGGAAAATCGACCAGGCCCGCCGAGGGCTCGCAGAACATGTCCATGGCCACCGCGTCGGCAAAGGGGATGTGCTCGGCTTCCACCTTCCGTTGTTTCTCCGGATCCACGCTCTTGAGATGAAGATAAGGGATCCGCTCGCGGTGCTTCTCGAGGAAGGCCACCGGATCTCCGCCGCGGTAAGCGTGGTGGCCCACGTCGAAACACAGCGATACCCGCCCGGGGTCGGTATCTTCCAGAAAACGCTCGATCTGCTCCTCGTATTCCACGTGGGTCTCCGCGTGCGGGTGGAACACGAGATGGAGTCCGAATGCGCCGCGGGCGAGATCGGCCACGCGGTGGGTCGTATCGACCAGGCGTCGCCAGTTTTCGTCGTCCAGGGTCCGGGGCTCGATCAATTCGCCGGTGAACAGGTCTGAGTAAGTCCCGTCGATCAGGACGAGGAAGCCGGCCCTGGTGGCGGCCAGCAGTTCTCCAGCGCCCACCACCTGCTGCTCCAGTTCGGCCCAGCGGTCCGGGTCCTCGAGGTTCCCCATGGCGAAAGCGCTGGTCACCTTGAGGTTCCGAGCCGCCAGTTCCCGCTGCAGCCGGTCGATCTCCGTGGGCAGATATCCGTAGGGCCCCAGTTCGATCCACGTGTAGCCTGCTTCGGCCACCTCGTCCATGAACCGTTGCCACGGGGTCTGCCGTGGGTCATCGGGAAACCAGACGCCCCAGGAATCCGGCGCGCTGCCGATGCGGATGTTCACGGCGTCCTCCCCTAGTAGTGAAACCGCTGGCTCGTACGCCGTTCGGCCTCGTATCCCTCGCGCAGCTTCCGCGTCATGGGATCATTGGTCGCCTCGGCGGACGCGATGTCCCACCACACGTCCGAAGGCGGCAGGTAGCGGTGTTTCTCGGTCTCGCACACGATCACGCAGGCCCGCGTCTCCGACCGGGCTTCCCGGAGCGCCTGTCGCAGCTCGTCCGATGACTTAACGTGCCACGCCCGCGCGCCGAAACTCCTGGCGTTGGCCGCGAAATCGATTTCCAGGTACTCCCCTTCGAGACGGTCCGAACCGGCGTCCCGTCCACGGAACTCGTTGCCGAACGACCGGCCCGCCCGGGCCATCTGCAGGGCCCGGATGATCTGGTAACCGTGGTTCTCAGAGATGACGACGGTCACCTTGAGGCCCTCCTGCATGGCGGTCATGAGTTCGGTGGGATTCATCAGGTAGGTCCCGTCGCCGATATAGACGTAGATCTCGTCGTGTTTCCCGGCCATGCGGGTGCCCAGTCCGGCCGGCAGTTCCCATCCCATGCACGAATAGCCGAATTCCAGGTAGCAGGCCGCGCCGCCCGACACGTCCCAGAGCCGGTGCAGGTCGCCCGGCGGGCTGCCGGCGGCGGCGATGACGCAGTCACTTTCCCGGGCTTCGCCGTTCAGAACCTGAATGAGCCGGGCCTGGCTCATGGCCTCGCCGGGATGGTCTACATATACTTCTTCATTCAGCGACCGATGGTAGGCGTCCATGTGGCGGCCGATCTCCGCTTTGTACGTGTCGTCGGGCCGGATGCCGGCTTCCCGTGCGGCTTCAGCCAGGACGGTCAGCGCTTCCCGGGCGTCGGCCGTGACCGGCAGGGCGCCCTGCTTGAAGGCGTCGTGCCCGGCCACGTTGATGCCGATGAACCGGACGTCGGGATTCGAAAAGGCCGACTGCGAGCCCGTGGAGAAATCGGTCAGCCGCGTTCCCACGGCGATGATCAGGTCGGCCTCGGCGGCGATCCTGGCGCCCGCCGGCGTGCCGGTCACGCCGAACCCGCCGATCGCCCAGTCCGAGGGTTCGCGCATAGCGCCCTTGCCGCCGAAGGTCTCTCCCACGGGGATGCCGCAGGTCGCGGCGAAGGCCGCGAGAGCGTCCCAGGCTTCCGAATAATGGACGCCGCCGCCCGCGATGATCATCGGCCGCTTCGCCCCTTTCAGCAGTTCGACTGCCTCCGCGATACGCGCCTTCGTCGGCGGCCTGCGCTCCACGCGCCAGACCCGTTTCTCGAAGAAGTGGGCCGGATAGTCATAGGCGTGGGCCTGCACGTCCTGGGGCAGCGAGATCGTCACCGCGCCCGTATCCGCCGGATCGGTGAGTACGCGCATGGCCTCCGGCAGCGCGGTAAGCAGTTGTTCGGGCCGGTTGATCCGGTCGAAGAACCGGCTGACCGGGCGGAAGCAGTCGTTGACGCTCACTTCGGCGGACACCGGGTGCTCGAGTTCCTGCAGCACCGGGCCCTGGTACCGTGTGGCATAGTAATCGGACGGCAGCAGGAGCACGGGCAGGCGGTTGATCGTGGCCGTGGCCGCGCCGGACAGCATGTTGGTCGATCCCGGGCCGATGGATGCCGTGCACGCGATGGTGGCCATGCGTTGGTTCACCTTGGCGTAACCCGAGGCCGTGTGCACCATGGACTGCTCGTTGCAGGGCTGGTGGTAGGTCAGGTCCTGTCCATACTCGAAAAGGGCCTGGCCCAGCCCGGCCACGTTCCCATGGCCGAATATGCCGAATATGGCGGGGATGAAACGCCGCTCCGCGCCGTCGCGCTCGCTGTACTGCACGGACAGGTACTTGACCACCGCCTGTGCCGTGGTCAGCCGGACTTTGTCGTGAGGGTATGCCATGATCTGCTCCTTCGATGACTCGACGCGGGTCTTAACGTAGTCCATGACCGGCGCCTGATAACTCAGCCGATTTACTGCACCGTTTCCCAGCGGTCGGAAGACCAGGAGCGTTCGATCGCGGCCAGCACTTCGGCCACGGCCCGCGCTTCATTGAAGCCGGGCTCGCCCTGCCTGCCAGCTGCAATGGACTGCAGAAAGTGAAAGGTCTCGATCGCCTTGAGGTCGTCGTATCCGAGTCCCACAGCCGGGCCGGGGTTGAAGTGGACATGCCCGGGATAGGCCGGCCCGCTCTGCAGGGTGACGAACCCGTCGTGCGGGCCGTCGACCGTGTACAACTGCAATTCGTTCATTCGTTCGAAGTCCCACCGGATTGCGCCCTTCGTGCCGTGGATCTCGAAGGCCATCTGGCATTTCGTCCCCTGGATCACCCGGTCGACTTCGAAGGTTCCACGGGCGCCGTTCACGAACTCCACCAGCGCCCCGGCGTAATCTTCATTCGTCACGGGTTCGCGTTGCCCGCCGGTCCCGACGGAAAAGTGGGTTCCTTCGCCGACCGGCGCGACGGGCCGGTCTACGATAATCAGTGCCTTCTGTCCGACGACGCGCCTGATGGGTCCCGCGAGCAGGTGGGCCATGTCGACAACGTGGGACATAAGGTCACCCAGCGCACCGCTTCCGGCATCCTCTCGACGAAAGCGCCAGGAGAGCATGCCGTCGGGGTGGCTCGCGTAGCCCGCGAAGAACCGGCCGCGATAGTGGGTGAGGTCGCCCAGCACGCCGTCGGCAACGAGACTGCGCGCATGCTGCACGAGCGGCGCCCAGCGGTAGTTGTAACCGACCCAGGTCAGCACGCCGGCTTCGGCGGCCGCCCGGGCGATTTCGGCCGTTTCCGCGGGGGAGCGGCCCACGGGTTTCTCACAGAAGATGTCCTTGCCCGCTGCTGCGGCGGCACGGACCATGTCCAGGTGGAGATGATTCGGCACGGTGATGTTGACCACGGATACGTCCAGGTCTTCCATGATTTCGCGCCAGTCCGTCGTGGTCCTGTTGAATCCCAGCATGTCCCGGGCCTGCTCGCACCGGTTCGCCACGTCGTCGGCACAGATGACCAGTTCCGGTACCAGCCCGCATTCGGGGAAGCGCTGCCAGACCTGGTGGTAGGCCCGGCCGTGGACCATGCCCATCCAGCCCATACCGATGATGCCGATGCCGATCGGCGAGGCCATTTCATCCGCTCCGATTTATTGATTGTACCGTTCGCCGGGGTCCGCCGCTTGATCGCCTGGGTCAACCCAGGGCGTCGATCAACTGATTGACGCCGAGATACAGGAAGAGGACCAGCGCGAGGACGAGGAGCACGTTCAGCAGCCACCCCGTCTTCAGGTTTCCGACCCATTCATGTTTCGAGTTCATGTACAGCAGGGTGCCGGCCAGGAACGGCATGAAGAAGGCGCCGACCACCGTGTAGATGATGACGATGGATACCGGCCGGTCGAATAGCAGCAGGGCCATGGTCGGAAAGGTCAGGAACAGCAGGAACCCGCGGTAGTACCGGGAGTCGGTCCGGACCATGGCCTCGCGGGCCTCGCTGGACGCCCGTTTGAACATCGCCATGAAGTCGGCGAACAGGTAGGGGATACCCTGCCAGACGCCCAGGACCGAGGTGATGACCGCGGCCCAGAAGCCCAGGTAGAGGGACCACCGCCCGAAGGGTCCCAACGCCACTTCCAGCCGGTCCGCCATGCCCAGGACGATATCGATGCCCACCGCCTCGGGGCGGATCTGCGCGCCGAGGATCATGACGGCAATGCCGAAGAACCCCGTCAGGATATAGGCGCCGCCGAGATCGATCCGTATGCCTTTGAGCCACTCGCCGCCTTCGCGGCCGGCTTCCCGGATCCAGTACCCGTAGCACATGACCGACAGGCTGCCACCCACGCCGCCCAGGACGCTCAGGACGGCGACCACCGATCCCGACGGCGCAGTCGGCAGGGCGATGCCGCGCAGGATGTCGCCGATGTCGGGGCGGAGGGCCCAGGCGCTGATCAGGAAGCTCACGAACATCAGGCCGACGAGCACCTTCATGACGGTCAGGAAGAACCCGAAACGGCCCGCCCAGACCATGACGCACGCGGCCAGGGCGTGAATCACTCCCCACTGCGCGACCGAAAGCGCCGGGAAAACCGTGTGGCCGGCAATGCCGGAGGCCGAAAGCAGCCCCCCACCGACCAGGAAGGACCAGATGAGGAGATAGAGCAGGAAGAAATACTGTACGGGCCTGCCGAGGCGCTCCACCCAGCCTTCCAGGAGCGTGGTGCCCGTCGCGAGCTGCCAGCGTCCGACCCCTTCGTTCAGGGCGAACTTGAGCACGGCGCCCCAGACGAGGGCCCACAGCAGCACCGTGCCGAAATTCGCGCCGGCATTGGTGGCCGAAATCATGTCCCCGGCGCCGACGCCCGTGGCCGCGACGGCGATTCCCGGTCCCATGAGGGCGAGCATCTGGAAGAAGTTCAGTTTCAAATCTCGTCCCGCATCATTTCGTCCAGGTACCTTTTGCCGGACAGGATCGCGTTGAAGGGATCTGCGCCCGTGGCCAGCTCGATGCTTATATACCCGTCGAAGCCGCCGTCCCGCATGATCCGAAGCGCCCTTCGGTAGTCGATCATGCCCTCGCCCAGGGGCGCGTTGATGTGCTGCGCGCGGTCTTCTTCCTGGAAGTAGATCCGCTGGATATTCTTGACGTGCCAGAAGTTGGTGTGGGGCGCGAGCATGCGGCACACGTCGTCCCAGCCGCCCTCGGGCGTCGCGTAGGCGAAGTAGAAATTGCCGAGATCCGGGTTCGCCTTGATCAGGGGATGGCCGACGAGGTCGATGAGCCGCAGCATGCCCTCCGGGGTGTCCACGATGCTGTTCTGATGGAGTTCCAGGGTCAGTTCGGTGCCCTCCGGTTCGGCTTCCCGCGCCAGCGACCGCAGCACGCCGGCGGCCTCCTCGTAGTCCTCGTCCCGTGCCCGCAGGCTGCTGCCCACCGGGTCGGACTGCCCCCGGAGATCCTGCTCGCGCACGCCCACTTCCCAGGGTTGCGGCGAGATGGACATGTTGACCAGCGGCGCGCCCGCGAGTTGGGCCGCCTTTACCGCGCGGGACAGCAGCCCCCGGTTCGTCGCCCGGACCTCTTCAGGCGCCGGCCAGGTGATGATCTTCCGCAGCACGGTCAGTCCGCCGATTTCGAGTCCGTGACCCCGCGCTTCCTCGCCCAGCTCGACGAGCGCTTCGTCCGGCGCGTCGTAGAAATTGAACCAGGTCTCGCCCAGGTCGATCCCGTCGAATCCGTGGCGTACGAGCCAGTCCCACACCGGTTTGCGCTCCTCAGCCAGGGGGTAACCCCGCTCCGCGGCTTCCGGTGAACGATAGCCACTCAGCGTGAGTGTACAGAAGACGATTTTCATGATGGGTTGCCCCGCAGGTAGGCTTGAATGATGTCGCGGCACAGGGCGTGGTCCTGCCGCGCCCCGTATCCGTCGGTAATGGGCGGTTTCCCGTTCACGACACAATCGTAGAAATGAACCAGTTCCAGCTTGAAGGCGTTCTGCTTGTTGACCACGAGTTCCTTCTTCCAGGGCTGTTCGCCGTCCATGCCCATCACCGTGACAGGCGACGGCAGTCCCCGGTCGAACCCCGTGGGGAACCGGATGCCCACGCGCCGTCCCGCGCCGAAGACCTCCAGCGTCTCCCGGAAATCGTGCAGTTCGGGCAGGCTGGTCCACGTCGCCACGCACCGTGCGTCGTTCTCGTAGGCGAGCACCGTGGTCACGCTCGTTCCGCCGCGCCAGATTTCGGCGCTGACCACCCGGTCCGGCGGACCGAAGAGGCCCCGCAGGCTGCTGATGTCGTGGATCATGCTGCCGGAAAGGGAGAAGAAGATCCTTCGTGCGGACTCCGGCACGTCGCCGATGGCATCCCGCACGGCGCGCTCCCGCAGGGCGGCCGTGCGCTCGATCACCTCGCCCGGTATGTCATCGAAGGCGTACAGCGTGTATTCACTCAGGTGGCGGTCGTTGCCGCAATGGAGGTGGTTGGCCTGAATGAAGCGGATATCGGGCATGGCAAGCACTTCGTCTCGGGCGAATCGGTACCCCGGATCGTGCTGCTTCATGTACCCCACCATCAGTGTCTTGCCCGATGCCTCGGCGGCCCCGATGATCCTGTCTGCTTCCCGCACCGAGTAGCACATGGGCTTTTCGATGAATACGTGCTTGCCCGCGTCCAGCGCGGTGACGGCCGCGTCGGTCTTGGGGTCGGCGAAGCAGAGCAGCACGGCGTCCGGGTCCAGCGCCAGGAGGTCCTCGTAGCGGGTGACACGGTTGCGATCAGGCACGTCGTACATCTCGCCGATGAAGTCGACGAGTTTCGCGGATGCGTCGCAGAGTCCGGCCAGTTCGTAGCGGTCACGGAGTTCGGCGATATGGGGCAGATGCTGGATCTGGGCGATCGCGCCGCAGCCGACCACGCCGATCCTTATGCGGTCCATGAATAGGCCTTTCCGGCAATCGATGCCCTGGAATCGATGCCCTGGAATCGTTACTACAAATGGGGAAGTCTAAGAAGAGAATACGCCCGGAGGGATTCGAACCCCCGACCTACTGATCCGAAGTCAGTTGCTCTATCCAGCTGAGCTACGGACGCACGGGGAACCCACTGAGGCCAGCATCCGATATACGCATTGAACGGTATGATGTCAACGAAATCAGGCGGCCATTCATCGGCCAATACTGCGAACGAGGATCAGGCGGAGGAGGGCGAACCGCTGATCGATGCCATAGCGGCAAGGGCTCGGGAGACCTGCGGGTCCGCAGACGCCCGCGTTGACGCCAAGTCGGTTCGGGGCCTGGTGGTCGGTCTCTCCCGTATCCACGTACAGACCTTCGAACCGGATGTTCCAGGCGCCGGCCACCGGCATATCGATTCCGGTTCCCACTACCCACCCGATGCGCGTCAACTGATCGTCGAATGAATCGTCGTGGTCCACCTGCATCTGGCCGTCCGTTCCCGGGTCGAGATCGATGAACGAATTCGATATGCCGACAACCGACACTCCGCCATCGAGGAACACGCCGGCTCGGCCGAGTGATTTCCGAATGCCAATGCGCGCCGTTCCGACCCAATGCAATTCCGACGTGGCCGTTTCGTCCATACCGACGGGATCCATCTGCCGCGAAGCCGACGGAAGCCCGACGAAGGTGCCATCCACTTCGAACCGGATCGGAACACGTCCCAGGTGAAAGTGCCGGCCTGCCACGACACCGGTCGGGAATCCGGTATCGTTGTAATCGAACATCTGCCCGGGGACGCCCTCATACCCCGAAAATCCATCGGTGTCGGTCGTTTGAACGTCCACTACACCAGGCCCCGAGAATGCACCGACGTAGTATCCGGTCGCGTTTTCCTGGGCTTGCGTGGTACCTGCGGCGATGATCAACGAAGCGAGTGCCAGGGTAAGCAAACGCCAACCACTCCCCACCGAGGCTGAGACGTAAGACGCGGATTGGATGGCGGTCCCGTTAGACGCGGATCGCGTGGCTGGCATGCCATCCGTCATCTTCAAATTTCGGAACAAACCTCGTAACATTCCCATGTTTCTGGTACTCCTGGTTAATGATTCCTTTGTGAAAATCCAGGTGGATCGATATTACGCTTTCGAGGACTATTTAACAACTAATACGTACAAGCTGATGTTTCATTGGAACTTTTTTTGACGAAGGTGCTTGACAATCCATGAAATGTGTACTATATATGACATATGACACATTTTGGTAAACACATCCGTTTCCGCCGCGAAGACCTGCGGAAGCAAGACAGGCGGTTCTCCCTGCGCCAGGTGGCGCAGCGCATCGAGGTCGAACCGGCCTACCTGAGCAAGATCGAGCGTGGCGATGTGGCGCCGCCTTCAGAGGCCACGACGCTCAAGCTGGCACGGGACCTGGGCGAGGACCCGGACGTGCTGCTGGCCCTGGCGGGCAAGGTGTCGAGCGACCTTCAGGAGATCATCCGCAAGCGTCCGAAGTTGTTCGCGGACCTGATCCGGAAGATGAAGGAAGCGCCCGATCACGCCATCCTAAGGATAGTACGCGAAGTGCGGGACGGTGAATGGTAACAACAAGGAGAACCACAATGATTTACCTTGAGCACGACCAACTGGAAATCCAAAGCCCGGAAGTCCACGATCGGGCCCGGTGTTCGATTTCGTTTCAGCGCACGCTGCGCATCCCGGACGATGGAAGCGATTACCCCTTGCCCCCGGGCCTGGGATGTTTTCCCCTGCGTCACCTGGACGACTACTCGGATCGCCTGCCTGACGCGTGGGGCCGCAGGGGTGGCGTGATCATGCCGATGTTCCAGGCCGAGGCGATGTGGCTGAACTTCGGCGGATTCAGTGCTTATCCCTTCGCACTGAAGATCGCGACCGGAAAGGTCTGCGCGATCACTGGCGAGCACTGGGTAAACCATCTGAATACCGATCCGCAGGACTACCTGGTATTGCCCGAACAGCCGTGGCTCGATGGATACTGCGTAGAAAAAGGTGTGGTCCGCCAGTTCGTGGCCATGCCGCTGGGCAAGGGGTACACGGTCGAGGAGCAGTTGACGGACTCGGCGCAGCATGGCGGCCTTCAGATAACGGCCTATCCCATGAAGGCGGAACGCTATGAAGCGATGCGGAACAGACTGTACGAAGATATGGACATGGCGCCGATGGCGATGCAGAGTCCCCAGGAGGAAGGCATGGGCCTGGCACCCGGCGGGCGGATGCGTCAGGAGATCTACGAGGACGACTACGGCCTGGATGCCTGGGACCAGCGGCATCCCGTCCGGTGTTTCGTTTCCATCGCCAATTCGGCCCAGTGGATGGCGATAACCGGCGAGCGTCCTCCGATAGAACCGCCTACGGCCGAACAATACACTGAATCCGGCCTGCCCTGGTATGACTATTACGACGCCGATCACGAGGCCGTTTCGGGCAGCGATATCCTGAAGTCGGTGAAGAGCGTGTCGCAGACCGGCAAGGAGAAAGGCGTAACGGCGCTGCCGGACAATGAATCGATCAGCGGAACCCGGGTCGTAACTCTCCGGGATACCAGAAAACGCGAAGTTAGGGAGTTTTCCGCCAGCGAATCGCTGGATTCGTGAGGCCAGGCGTGCTCAGGAGGGGACGTTCTACGCGGCGGGCAGTGCGTCGCGCCAGGATTTACCTCACTGTCAAGCGATCCAGTGGTCCCGAGAACGCCACCTCCAGCTTGACTATATGCTCATGCAGCCATTCAATCATCGCTGGCCAGTTGTCTTCGTTAAAGCCATCGAACTGATGCGGGAAACTAATGCGACAGGCTTTCTTGTCGTCTAACCGCTGCCAATTAAGTTCCGCCCCAAATCGGTTTTCGATCTCCTGTTTTTCCAGAATGAGTTGATCAAAAATCCGTTTATTCTCTTCCGCTTGAGGGCGCGAAAAGTAGAGTTCCACACGCGCCAGGTTTTTTCCAAAGATCATGTTGTAGCCACAGCCTGACACCCCCGTAGGGCTCGCAAGCCAGTGGTCTCTGGACGGACTGATAGTCTGGTACCGTGAAACGCCTCGATCACGGAGTACTTCCAAAGTCTTCGTCCAGAACGCGTGCCTCAACTTTTGTGTTTGTGTTAATGTGCGCTGACTGGCTTTCTCCTCCGACTCCTTGTTGGCCATTCCAATCATGTAGTCCGCGGCCTCCGGCGTGGGGATAATCTGTTGTAGGTCGATCAGAAGCTCTTCACCGAAGCTGTAAGGCACAACCCGGAAACATTGCGCCTGGACCCCGTGTCCGATCAGCCAGAGTACCGTCGCCGTAACCTCTTTGCGGAAATTCGCGGCGACCAGAATAAACCGTTGCTCATTACCGGCGTTTAGTACTGTATCGTCGAGATCTTCTACACCGAGGAATTCGCACAGGTTCGGAATTGCATTTTCGCCGTCGACCCACCGGTTGAGATACTTCTGATAGATTTCGACGATCTCTGCCTTTTTCAAACTTGAACAATAGGCGACGTACTTGAGCGCCTGCCATACGACATCGCGGCCCGAATCGTCGAGTTTATTCTCGATGACCACCACCCGGCCTTCCTTGTCAAGCGCCAGGAGATCGAGACGCTCCCTGGTGTCCTCGAAGCCGTCGAATTCCTTCTGAATGACAAGTAGATCCTCGCCTAATGCCTCCGGCGTATGCACCAACCATTCTTGAAGGTGGTCGCGCTCATTCAGTTTCAAATCGCTGAAACGCCGTTCTTCAAGCTGGACGAGGTGATTATCTAACAGGTTTACCTTGAACATCAGTGGGTCTCCTAAGCCATTACGCCAAGACCATTTGTCCTGATTTCGGTTACCGTGGAAGGGTGCTGCTTCAGGTTGGGACGACATCCATACCGAACACGTTTTTCATGGCGTCATTTAAATACAGTGCTGGTGGATAGTCTAAGAATAAAACTTGAGTAGAACTAGCACTTATCGATTGTATTTTGGCGCTTTATGATTCTATTCCATGCAACTCTGAAATTAGATCAGTGAAATCGGGATCGTCAGGTGAGTCGGTTTTTAGTCTTTTGATTATGCGACTGTAAATCATCTCTATGGAGCTTGCGTCCTGATCAATTTTAAACTGAAATTTGCCTGATGTTCCCGAACCAACTGTACCGTTCAATGATAGGCTACCTTCAAACGGAGGTGTAAGGTACAGTTGTAGTACTACCGGTTGATCGAAACAGTCCGGAGGGAGTCGATAATTCCAAGCGCTAATCGTACTAAAGTGAAAACCAAACCCAAATCTATCTTTCCAGTTAGTCTGCCCTTGGTCTCGAGGTTCAAATTCGATACGACACCTAGTTCCAGGTAGGTTAGTGCTAATCACTGTACAGTAGATATCGATAGCAATACCTCGGCCATAGTTGTAAATCAGTAATCCAATACCGATTTTAAGGCTATCTGTAGCTATTTCGGGCACTCCTACTACCCATTTATGACGAAGATCAGGTTGTGGTCGACGGCCGAACATTCCGGCCAAGAATTCATGAGGTGCGGGATGAAAGTTTGATCCAGCCCTGATGTAGTATAGATGGTTATATATAGTTCGATGAGGGGCAGCGTCGCTAGACGGAATCAGAGTCACCACGAATCCCTTGTCGTTGTTAGTTTCCACTACGTGGTTCTTGATATCTTTGTGTGGCGGAATGGTACAGCCAGATATAGCACCTTCCAATAAACTAGCATATCTTAGAGGGTTGTTTATCATTGTTTCTTCATGAGCTACGTCTGCCCCGTCCTCGTCGTCGGAGCAATCTATGCCCCAGACTACTACCCCTCCCTCAGAGTTTCCGAATCCGGAGATTTCTTTTGCGAGGTTTTGTCGATCACTTTGCGTAAGCTTTCTGCTTTGACCACCGTCCGAAGATCGCTTGAAGTCTATATGTAGGTTTTCGAATTCTCGGTCTTCTACGAACTGCTCAATAGCTGTATAGCCTTGTTTCACGATTCTATTGTAAATGTCGTAGCATCAGCTCATGAATACACAATCCTTTCGTGACCACTAAGGGAGATCGCGCAGTTCTCAGATGTAACCCTACAAAAGTCTGCAGATTGTGTGTGTTTCTCAATCATGTAATTTCTTCATCTTATCGATTGATTTGCGAATATAACCCTAAGGTCGTTTGAGTTGGTGGGTGAGTTTTACCAGAAAACAGCCATAGCTGAATTCTCAGTGTAACTAACCTAACCCATCAACAATGTTCAAGTACTCTCATTATGCTTTAACAAAACAGGGTTTGGTCCCAAGTACATGACCTGTAAATGGGATATGTCACAACTACCGACTCTTAACACTTCAATTTGAGATTCAATGAGAATACCCACTGCCACCGCCGAAGTAATGGGAATACATGAAACGGAAAGAGGGGAAAATGGCAAAGAATGGAGAAAAACAGCAACTTGAACGTTACGCACAGTATCTCGAAGGGTTGTTGCGCGATAATGGCATTGGTTTCATGGTGTACAGGATGGAAACAGGGGGCGATTACGACGTACCCCTTGATATGGATCCAGAATGGCGACTGATTCATCAACGGATACAAGACGCGAAGGAATCACTTGATGCTAAGGGAATCCCTTTTGATGAAAACCCACCAGATGAGGGTGAAAGGATGTAGTTGATTGCTGATTGTTTACCATACGATGTAATTACCAAACTATTGTAGCGAAGATAAAACCTATGAGGGTCAATACATTTGGAATTATCGTTGCCCACATAAGACCAGTAAATCGTGTTGTTTTGAATTATACTGAAACCATCAATTACCAGAGTTGCTGTTGACAGGCCATGAACCTTTGATTGTGTTCAGTCTTACAGAAAACGATATCGGATTTGATGATTTCCAGATTTTAAGGAACCCACCAGGTAGGGATTGTCATCCAAGACACAGAAACACACTGAGTTTCAAAACTCTAGTAATTAACTAGACAGTTAGTGTAATTCTGGTCTTAATCCAATGAAACTAGGTGCCAGGGTACTTTGAGCATCATTGCGAATTTAGACGCTATTTCATGGGTTGCATCACAAAACACTCTTGTGGTACACTGTTGCATGCTTTACGTTTGCGTTGGAATCGAGTCCATTTCAAGGTAGTTCGGTAATTGCATGTATTTCGGATTATAAGAGATATTAGCAAAACCAGTTGTCCCAGGTAGATATTCCTCAGGTATCATTGGGTATATTACAATGAGTAATCACTTTTATAGAAACATACAGATTGAGAATTTCCGTGGTATTGATTCTTTGAGTGTTAGAGACCTTGAACAAGTGAATCTTTTTGTGGGGAGAAACAACTGCGGGAAAACGACCGTGTTGGAATCGATGTTTCTACTAGCAGGTATGTCCAATCCAGGTTTGATTCAAAGAATCGAAGAATGGAGAGGAATATTGCCTACAGATGGATCAGACCTGCGAAACCTGTTTTTTAACAGAAACCATAGCAAGCAGATTGAGATTTCTGGTGAGAACCGTTGGGTTAGAAACCTCAGAGTAAAGCCTCTTTTTGAAGATGGGGATATTGCAATAAACGTTCCCGATTCTGGACATAAAACAGAGTATCACACAAAAACCAAGTCGGGTATATCTGTAGGCAGTTCGACAACTGATTTATCGATTGTTGGGTTAGAATTCAGTTTTAAATATGCAAGACTTAAAACTGAACTTCGTAAAGGTAAACAGTATGTTAGCAC